>NZ_QEHP01000039.1:0-33195 GCF_003094695.1 Chryseobacterium sp. HMWF035
GCTCTATATAATACTAGATTTTTTTTCACCATATAATTATTATTTACTTACGTAATTTTTCAAATATAATCATGTATATGAATTTTAATTATAAATATATGAAATAAAAAGCATTATAAAAAAAGTCATTTAACGATGAATTTTATTTTATTCATAGTTACATTTGTGGCTAATTTAATAATCATGAAAAAAACAATCATTCTACTTTCTGTTGTATTAGGTATTACAGCAAACGCTCAATGGAATCTTACAGGTAACACAGGAACAACTCCAGGAACAAATTTTATAGGAACTTTAGATAATCAACCCCTTGTTATTAAGATAAATAATGATGAAAAAGTGAGAATTACACCAACTGGTCAGTTTTTATTTCATAATATAGGATATACAGCTCAAATCTGGGATAAAAACTTGCTTTTTGGCGGTGGTATGAGCAATACTACAGGTATTTTAAACACAGCGTTTGGTATGGGAACATTAACGCAAAATGCCACATCCTCAGGTAATGTAGCATTGGGAAGTAATGCTTTGGCGTCATTAACAAGTGGTAGTTCAAATACTGCGGTAGGTAGTGGCACCATGCGAAATACTCCTTCTGCTACATTTAGTGTTGCAATAGGAACTAATGCTTTGGAAAACATGCAGGGAGGTACAGGAAACATCGGAATAGGACTGGGAGCAATGGGATCAGGATCACTTGTAGGAGATGATAATATCGCTTTAGGAAATAGTGCTATGAGATATATTGGAAACGGAAGTTTAAACGTGATATTAGGAGCAAATTCTTTTAGAGCGTTAACAACAGGATCAAATAATATTAATTTAGGATATTCTAATGCAAAAAGTATTTTATCAGGTAATAACAATATTTTCATAGGAACAAATATCATCCCATATTCTGCTACTCCAGAAAGTGAACTTAATATAGGCAATTGGATTGTAGGAAATAACGGAACAATCGGAATAGGACAGTTTACCAATCAATTACCCGCAGACGGAATTGCTGCCGATGGCGAGAAATACAAACTTTTTGTAAAAGATGGGATTAGAACAGAAAAAGTAAAAGTAGATATCGCCGCAAACAACGGATGGGCAGATTATGTTTTTGAGAAAGGTTATAAATTAATGCCATTAAATAGTGTTGAAAAATTTATCAAAGAAAACGGACATCTTCCAGAAGTTCCTACAACTGAGGAAGCTATTAAAAATGGTATTGAACTTAAGGAAATGAATATTCTACTTCTGAAAAAGATTGAAGAACTTACGCTTTATACAATAGAGCAACAGAAAAGAATTGAAGCACTTGAGAAAAAAGTAAAATAATTAATTATATAAAATTAAGAACATGAAAAAGTTTTATATAACAATTATAATGGCTTTATTCCCGATACTGATGTTTTCACAGGGAGAAAATGATAACTGGTATTTTGGGAATTATGCCGCAATTAATTTTTCCTCTCCGTCACCAATAGTACTTACCAACAGCCAAATGACTACAAATGGAGCCTCCGCTTCTGTAAGTGACAGTAATGGGAAATTACTATTTTACACTAACGGAATTTCCGTATGGACCAGAGAGCATACTATAATGCCAAATGGAGGTAACATAATGCAGGAAACTCCTATGCAAATAGCAATTGTGAAACATCCTTCCAATCCTAATCTATACTATATTTTCAGTGGTGGGGTGGTCTCATCATCAAACACCTTTGTAGCGAGATATTCGGTTGTAGATATGTCTTTAGGAAATCTTGGACTTGATGGTTTTTCTCTTGGTGATGTTGTACAAAGCCTTACAAATATTCCTATTTTAGATGAATTTGGAAATGATTTTACAACAGCAAAAGGAGTTACTATTGTTCCACAAATAGATAATGCTTCTTTTTGGGTATTAATTCCTACAATGACAAAATTATATAGTTATCCCTTAAAAAATACAGGCTTTGTAAATAATCCGGTAACCAGTAGTCTAAATATTGAAAATGTTTATCCTTCTCCTTTTCAGCATTATGCCTATATCAAGGCTTCTCCAAAATTAAGATCATTGTGTAAAAGTTTTTCACATTATCTGAGCTTTAGCTCTGAAGATTTTGTAAACTCTTATAATGAAGGAAGAGTATACTCTTTTGATGACAGTACAGGACAAATAACAAATGCATATGAACTAACAATTGCCAGTCTTACTCCCATCTTGACGGAATTCAACAAAGATGGTTCTATTTTATATGTAGGAACACACCTCTCGACTGATATATATGCTGTTAATATGTTGGCGTCTACAAATAACAATATTATATACAATAGCATAGCAAACACCATTACCGGAAGTGTAGATTTTCAAGGAATTCAAAGAAATAAATACGGTGATATTTATTTCAAATATGCCTATATTCAAAATACCTACATTGGTAAAATTAATAATCCTGATGTTTTTGGCGGAGCCAGTTTAGATTTGTACAATCTAAATATAGCTCCCGGCTATTCCAGTACAAATCCTAATTTGTTTCCTCAATTAGTTCCCACTCTTAATACCAACAATACAAGTAATAATTGTGTACCCAATATTATAAGAGATTCACAGGAAACAAATAATATCCATACCTATAATGCGAGTAATACTATTATTACAAATACAGCCTATGTTATAGATGCAGGAAAAAATATTACAATGAAAGCAGGAGAAAGTATTACATTGCTACCCAATACTTACATTAAAAACGGTGCTAAATATTTGGCCAAAATTGAAGGATGCGGAGAACCTTGTGAAGGAGAAATTGAAGGCAAAAAGCAAAATATGAAATTATTTATGGATTTAAGGAAGAAACTACCTGATGTACATGGAATTGATATTAATTTATATCCGAATCCCGCTTCTGATTTTTTAACGATTCAATCCACTTTGAAAGTTGAAAATGTAAATGTTTATGATATTTCGGGGAAGAAAATTAATACCGTATTGAATGGAAATACAATTGATATTAAACATATTCCTTCCGGATCGTATCTTATTACGATCGAAACTAAAGAAGGGAAAACAACGAAAAAGTTTATAAAAAAATAATTACGAACACTAAAAAAGGAGAAACAAAGCGTTTCTCCTTTTATATTTTAGTATCGGTTAAACCCTATCCATGTAATTTCTTCCAGATCACATCTTTCAGCTCCATAAGACCTTCTCCGGTAACACCTGAGAAAAATAAAGGCTGTCTGTTTTCGGGAAATTCTGTGGAAATTTCTTTCCTCAGCTCTTCATCCAGAAGATCGGATTTTGAAATAGAGATAATAAAATCTTTATCCAGCAATTCAGGATTGTATTCCTTTAATTCATTTTCCAGAATTTTAAACTCCTGAAAATGATCTTCAGAATCTGCCGGAATTAAAAACAACAGGATGGAATTCCTTTCAATATGTCTTAAAAAACGGTGTCCCAAACCTTTTCCTTCAGCCGCTCCTTCAATAATCCCCGGAATATCTGCCATTACAAAAGATTTATAATTTCTGTAATCCACAATTCCAAGATTAGGGGTTAAAGTGGTAAAAGCATAATCTGCAATTTTAGGTTTAGCCGCAGAAACAGAGGATAACAACGTAGACTTTCCTGCGTTCGGAAATCCTACAAGACCTACATCCGCAAGAATTTTAAGCTCGAAAACAACGTATCCTTCCTGTCCGTCCATTCCTGGCTGCGCAAATCTCGGAGTCTGGTTGGTAGAAGATTTGAAGTGCTCATTTCCCTTTCCTCCCATTCCTCCTTCCATCAGAATAATTTCCTGACCGTCTTCCAGAATTTCACCGATGATCTCGCCATCTTCATTTTTAGCAATCGTTCCGATAGGAACTTCAATATAAACATCGGCTCCGTAAGCTCCTGTTAACTGATTCTTTCCTCCGTTTTCACCACGCTCCGCTTTTACGTGACGCGTGTAACGCAAAGGAAGTAAAGTCCATTCGTTGGCATTTCCCTTCATGATGACGTGGCCTCCTCTACCACCGTCTCCTCCATCCGGACCGCCCTTAGGAATATATTTTTCACGGCGGAGATGCGCAGAACCTGCTCCTCCATGACCGCTTTTACAATGAATCTTTACGTAATCTACAAAATTTGACATAATTTTAATTCAAGGTTTTATGTTGAAGGTTCAAAGTTTTAACCTTGAATTTGGAACTTTGAACCTTGAATCAAAAATTTTCACTTTTGAAACTTCTCTACTTCAGCGAAAAGTTTTTCAGAGATTTCATTGATGTCTCCGACACCATTGATCTCAACATATTTGCCCTGCTGCTTGTACAGCTCGGCTACTTCTGCTGTTTTTGCGTAGTACTCTTTTATTCTGTTTTGGATGATCTCTACATTACTGTCGTCTGATCTTCCACTGATTTCTCCTCTTTTCAGCAATCGGTCTACCAAAATTGAATCTTCAACCACCAAAGAAAGGCATACATCAATTTCATCATTCAGTTCTTCTTTCACTATTTTTTCCAATGCTTCCGTCTGAACAGCCGTTCTCGGATAACCGTCGAAAATAAATCCTGCAGCATCGGTAGGTTTTCTGATCTCATCGATCAGCATATCTGTTGTTACCTGATCCGGAACCAATTCTCCCTTATCAATATAAGATTTTGCCAATTTTCCAAGCTCGGTATCATTTTTCATGTTGAATCTGAAAAGATCACCTGTTGAGATTTGTTTTAAATTGAATTTCTCGATCAGG
The DNA here is from genome assembly GCF_003094695.1 of Chryseobacterium sp. HMWF035. Classification (NCBI taxonomy): domain Bacteria; kingdom Pseudomonadati; phylum Bacteroidota; class Flavobacteriia; order Flavobacteriales; family Weeksellaceae; genus Chryseobacterium; species Chryseobacterium sp. HMWF035. The sequence continues at coordinate 4,713 of NZ_QEHP01000039.1, forward strand.
TTTTGTGCTTGTGTTCCTTTTCCACTTCCTGGAGGACCGAACAAAACGATGTTTATCATAATGTTGTTTTGCTTCCGGCAATCGGCAATGCTTTTTTGGCCTGCTTCCTGCTTTTAGCTGTTTTTAAGTTATTATTAAATTTATTTCTTTATTTTACTTTTAAGCTAAAAGCTATCAGCTAATAGCCAACAGCGTTTAATGATTGATTTGTCCGTCTTCTAACTGGTACAAATTGGGTAAGTTTCTTCCTAATTCATCATAATCCAGACCGTACCCTAAAACAAATTTGTTTGGAATTTCTTTCCCGATATAATCCAGCTTAAAATCCTTCTTATATACTTCAGGTTTCAGTAAGAATGAAGCTATTTTTACAGATTTCGGACGCTGCGTCTCGTTAAAATACTTGAAAAGACTTTCTACGGTATTTCCGGTATCTACAATATCTTCTACCAGAATGATGTGACGGTCTTTTACATCCTTCGTCAGTTCCATTTTCTGGTAAACAATTCCTGTAGATTCTGTTCCCACGTAAGAACTCATCTGGATGAAAGCAATTTCGCATGGTCCCGGATAATGCTTCAAAAGGTCTGAGAAGAACATAATCACCCCATTCAAAACACCTATAAAAACAGGAACTTCATCTTTATAATCTTCATAAATCTTTAAAGCCGTAGCTTTTACAATCTCCTGAATCTCGGCATCCTCCAGATAAGGAACAAAAGTTTTGTCGTGAACTTTAATACTCTCCATAAAAAATTTTAGTAGTTGGCAAAGTTACGGATTTTTGACGAAAGTTTTTAATGGATAAAGATGAAGAGTTTTTAAAATCATTGAGCTTTATATTTTCAATGCGTTATTACAGAATGCCTTAGAAACATTTAAAATCATCCTGCCGAAAGACAAAAGGATTCACTTAAAATTAAAACTAAATTTTAAAATTACCCAAAATGTTAAAAATCAAATATTTACAATCGTATTATTTTAACATTGTTTTAACCTTTTTTCTTATATTTGCTGATTAGTCCAAAAACCTTACAATGTCTCTGTACCAAAGAATTGCTGAGAAGCTGCAATATATAAGCCCGAATTTTTATAAAAAAAGATATTTTAAAACCTTAAACAATCTTACCAAAGATAATTTTTCGTCGCGAAATGTAGAACCGGAATTGGTTTGGATTAAAGAATTCTTACCTAAGAATGCAGTAATCTTTGATATCGGAGCCAATGTAGGAACCTTCCTTTATCAGCTTGAAAATAAGCTGGATCATGAGAACATCTATGCTTTTGAGCCCAATAAAAAACTGTATCACCGTCTGAAAAGGTTATTTCCGGCAATGCGGATTTTTCCTTTGGCACTGTCTGACGAAAATACAACGGCTGAATTTAAAGTTCCGATCATCAACGGAAAAATGGTTGCTTCAAGAGGAACCCTGAATACAGACTACAAGGAAAAAGGCGAAGAACAGAGCTACACCGAAAGAGTAAAAGTAATAAAACTCGACGAATGGGCGGCAATTGAACATTTCAGCAGGCTCGATTTTATTAAAATTGATGTGGAAGGCAATGAAATGAAAACACTTCACGGTGCGAAGCAGATTATTAAACAGTTTTCACCGACTTTAATGGTAGAAATGGAGCAGAGACATCACCAGACTCCGATCTGGGAAGAGATCTCAGAAGTTGAATCCTGGGGTTATGATGCAAACTATCTGAACAGGCACACTTTTGAGCTTAAAAAATTAACGGAAGAAATTCTTTTAAAAAACATCAGCGACGAAAAAAATAAAACAGAATACATCAACAACATTATTTTTATTCCGAAAAACTAATAAAAGATGAGTGTAGTAGCAAGGCAGGGCTTTAAATATTCCATCATTGGGTATATTGGTTTTTTACTGGGAACCGTTTCAATATTTATTTTCATGAATAATCTTGAGTTCTACGGAACTTTAAGATATATCATGCCAACCGCAGAAATGTTCGTTCCTTTCGTTGTGTTCGGGATTTCTTACGCTAATGTAAAATTTTTCCATAAAGTAGATAAAGACGGAAAAAAGCAAAACATGCTTTCGCTATCTCTGCTTGCTGTGGTCATTAATTTTGCTATATTTCTGTGTATCTTCTTTCTGATTCCCTATTTTTTTCCGGAATTTAAGAATACCAAAGCATGGAAAATTAAAAACATCATTCTGCCACTTACTTTAACTCTTTCTTTTTGTGCAATTTTTAATAAATATATTTCGAATTACAAAAGAATAGTCGTTTCTAATATTTTTGACAATCTTTTTCCAAAAATTGCCAATCTGGGTGCTTTTCTTATTTTTATATATTTAGCATCACGGTACGCAGAGCCTTCAACTATTCCTGAAAAAATCGCATTGATTTTCTTTTTCGGAATGTTTGCCCTGATGTTTTTTGGATATATTTTTTACACCAATAAACTGGAAAAAATAAATCTGGATTTTAGTACAGATTATTTCAAAAAAGATAATTTTTACAAAGAGTTCGCCGCTTATAGCTTTTTCGGGTTTTTGGGAACTTTTGGAAATTATTTAGCCATCAACAATTTTATGATTGGGGAATTTCTGGGGATGGAAGAAAACGGAATTTACTCTACACTGTATGCTTTAATTTCACTAATATCGATACCCCAATTAGGTTTATTTAATATTTCAGCACCTATCATCAGTAAAAACCTTGCAGACGGAGATATGGAAGGTCTGGATAAATTTCATAAGAAAACATCCCTTACTTTGTATTTTCTGGGAGCGGTTCTGTTTTCATGCATCATCATCGGGTTTCCTTATCTTACTTATTTTATGCCTAAAAACGGGATTCTTTTAAGGGAATATCAACCGGTTGTGTGGATTTGGGGATCTGCGGTTCTGGTCGATTTAGCAACAGGCTTCAACGGAAACATTATTTCCCTTTCAAAATATTATAAATTTAATATTGTTGTAATGCTTTTATTAGCAGGACTCACCATACTGTTAAATCTTTACTTTTTACAAAACACAGATCTTAAATTAAGCGGAATTGCCCTGTCTACAGCAATTTCTCTTACCACCTACAATGTCATCAAGATTATTTTCAACTATGTGATGTTTAAAGTTTCTCCTTTAACGATTGAAATGATTTTTGTATCCATTATCTGTACTTTAGCGGTGACGGTTGCGATTGTTTTGCCGAATTTCGAAAGTAATTTCATCAACATGATTTACAAACCCGCCGTTGTGCTGATCCTGATTTTTATCGGAAATTATTTTACCAAGATTTTTCCTGTTGAAGACTATCTGAACAAAAATTTCATCAAAAGTATTTTTAAATTTAAATAGAAATCAACTCGTTTAAAAGTTTTTCGAATTTTTGCTGAACAGATTTTTTATTGAATTCTTTTTGAAAGTCGAACTGACTGTTTTTGAGTGATTTAAACTGCTCCAGAATATCTTTTTGCTCAGGAACAATAAAATCTAATTTTGAAGCATAATTTGAAGGAAAAACAGCTTGTTTTCCAAATTTGATGGCATCTCCCAGATTCCCCGTCATTTTTGTTTTGCCGTACACTTCTTCATGACCGAAAAACGTAGTTTTCTGCTGAATAGGACACCACAAAACGTCCGCTTTCTGCATCCAGTCTTCGAAATCAGCTTGAGAAACTCTCTCTGAAAAATAGGTAATATTGATATATTTCAATGAACGTTCCAGATCTATAATATCTTTTAATTCTTGATTTTTTGCTCTTCCTAAAAAGACAAATTCAATGAATTTATTTTCAGGATCTAAATGTTTATTTAACTTTTCAAGATTGTTTATGACTGAAAAAACTCTTTTATAATCTCTTCTTTGCTGGGAAACTCCACCCGGAATTACAATAGTTAACACTTTATTTTCCGGTTTTTTAAAATTTTTAGTGTAAAAAAGAGGCAAGAATGTATACCTTTCAGAACTCAGCTCTTCATCCAAAACCAATCGTTTTTTTGCTGTCTGATAGACTTTTGATGCATTTAACAAACCTTCTTTCCACAACAATTTCAGTCTGTATATCTGATCTTCTTTGAAAATACTTTTGATGAGGCTTAACTTTGAAGATTTTATAAAGTTCATATTGTGAACGATCACGGAAGCATTGTATTTTTTTACAATCGCAAGAAAGGTGTTGAAATAACGGTGAACCGTTCCGATGATAATTACATCATATTTTTTTAATTTCAACTGGTCTAAAATCATTGAACTGTCCGACAGAAAAATATTCTCTCCGGATTCAATGATCTGATCTTTTATTTTTTTTGAAAAATAATAATCTACGGTAAATTCTCCGGAACCGCTCATTACATTGATAAAATCCTGAGCAATTTCCGCGTGGGTATCAATTTCTATGTAGGCTATTTTTTTCAAAGGTTTATTTTTAGAAATTTTTACGCAAAGATCAAAAAGTTTTTTGTTTCACTTTACATTTATTTTCGTTCGCAAAGATACTTCGACAAGCTCAGCATAAACTATTCACTCAGCAAAGGAATGCAGTTTAAACTGTCATTTCGACGATAGGAGAAATCTGCTTTTTAGATTCTTCACTACATTTTGCTTTGTTCTAAATGACAAATCTAAAATTTTGCAACTATATTTTCAGCCATTTTTTCTTCAGCATATTCCAGCGCTGATTGTTGATGACTCTCTGTTCCTCTTTTGAAATTTTCAGTTCCAATTTCTGAGAACGGCAGTTTTCATACGATTTAATGATTGAAAAGAAAAACGCAGCCGATTTGCTTTTCATGGCTTCTTTTGAGGAAGCGATGTAGGCTAAAAACCGGTTCAGTCCTAAAAAATAAAAATATCTTCCGTAGTAATCTGCGGGTTTTATGGTATAATCTGCTCCTTTTACTTTAATTAATTTCACATGAAGTTCCGGAAGAACAATTTCTTTCCAGCCCAGATTTTCCAGCAAAATGGCATCGATATTGTCCCATCCCAATGTTTCACGAATGCCTTTCATCCCGATAAAACTTTCTTTTCGGTACGCTTTCATCGGACCACGAACATGATGTTTGTTGGAATTTCCTTCATAGATCCATTCTCCGTCTTTTTCAACGTACAGTAAACCGCCGACCAATCCGTATTTCGGATTATTTCTGAATGCATTTTCTACCGTTTCAAGATAATTTTCAGGTAAAATTACATCCGCATCAAATTTACAGATGATCTCAAAATCCTCTATATTCTGAGTATTCAAGCCATTTTTAAAAGCATTGACTACTTTTGAACCGGGTTGGTGCGCAGATTTCTGAAGATCAATCGTTTCAAATCTTGAATCATGATCTGTATATTTTCTGATGACTTCCGAAGTTCCGTCTGTAGAACCGTCATTAACGACCACGACTTTAAAATCCTTAAAACTCTGCCGTTGTAAAGAATCTAATGTAAAAGGAAGATTGTTTTCTTCGTTATGCGCAGGAATGATGATTAAAAATCTCAAAAGAAAAAAATAAATGATGAATAATAAGCGATAACTGATAAAATGGGGTTAGATTTTAATCATTTATCGCTTATCGTTACTATTATTTGTTGTGGGGTTTCAGCATATTTTTAGGATCAAGAATTTCGTCCAGTTTTTCCTGAGAAAGAAGTCCTTTTTCCAATACTAAATTGTACACACTTTTTCCTGTTTCCAAAGCTTCTTTGGCAATCGCTGTGGATTGTTTGTAGCCGATGTAAGGATTTAAGGCGGTTACGATTCCGATGCTGTGTTTCACCATATTCAGGCAGACTTCTTTATTTGCCGTAATTCCGACGATACATTTTTCGCGGAGTGTATCCAGAGCATTGCCTAAAAAGTGAATATTTTCCATGATCGCGTGAGAAAGTACAGGTTCCATTACATTGAGCTGTAGTTGTCCCGCTTCTGCTGCAAAAGTTACCGTAAGATCATTTCCGAACACTTTAAAACAAACCTGATTAACCACTTCCGGAATCACAGGATTTACTTTTCCCGGCATAATGGAAGATCCAGGCTGCATCGGAGGAAGATTAATTTCCGATAATCCGGCTCTCGGCCCTGAAGCAAGTAATCTTAAATCGTTGCAGATTTTTGATAATTTCACAGCAAGACGTTTCATTGCGGATGAATAGATCACATAAGAACCTGTATCCGGCGTTGCTTCTACCAGATCCGGTGCCGAAACTACAGGAAAACCTGTTAACTGTGCTAAATTTTTCGCACAGAGTGTTGCATATCCAACCGGAGCATTAATTCCTGTCCCGATCGCAGTGGCACCCATATTAACTTCTACAAAAAGATTGGCGTTATTATTTAATTTAGAAATATCTTCTTCCAAAGTAGCTGCAAAGGCTTCAAATTCCTGTCCCAAAGTCATTGGAACCGCATCTTGAAGCTGCGTTCTTCCCATTTTGATGACATCCTGAAATTCTTTCCCTTTCGATCTGAAAGCTTCAACGATTTTTTCCAGTTTTTCTACAAGAGAGATGTTCATCTGAAGCAGTCCCATTTTAATTGCCGTAGGATAAGCATCGTTAGTAGACTGGGAAAGATTGATGTGGTCATTGGGTGAACAGAATTCATACTGTCCTTTATTTTTCCCGAGTTTTTCCAGAACACGGTTGGCAATTACTTCATTGGCGTTCATGTTGATGGAAGTTCCTGCCCCACCCTGAATCATATCCACCGGAAACTGGTCGTGCAATTCTCCGTTTATTAATTCATCACAAACTTCAGCAATGGTATGATATAAATTTTCATCCAGCAGACCCAGCTCATAATTGGTTTTGGCTGCCGCTTTTTTTACGAAAGCCAACCCTTTGATGAACTCCGGATATGAAGATAAAAGCTGTCCTGAAATTTTAAAATTATTAATCGCTCTTTGCGTCTGTACTCCATAATAAGCATTCACCGGAACTTCTAATTCTCCCAGCAAATCGCTTTCTTTCCTGAAATTTTCCATTACAGATTTTTTAATTATTTTGAGACTTTAAAGATAGCAAAAACGCACCGAAACCGATGCGCTTTCCTTATTTATTTTGTAGGATATTTTACGTTTAAAGCCTGCAATATGGAGAAGGTTTCCGCGTCCATTATTCCGTCGTAATTCTGCGGTCTGAAGTGATACTGGAATGCTTCTATTGTTTTTTTCGTAGCATCATCCCATTTCCCGCTCAGATCCAAGGCATACCCGAATTTCTGCAACTGCGTCTGAACATTAAAAATAAACGTCGGATCGTTGTATTTTGACTGGAAATCCGTAGATGTTGCCAGATCATAGAAACTTTGCTTCACGGCATCATCATACCACATTCCGATCTGGTATTCGTCGTATAATTTTTTCCATGGAAATAAAGGTCCCGGATCCTGTTTTCTTGTAGGGGCAATATCTGAATGTGCCAGAATATTGGTTGCCGGAATATTATATCTCGCCACAATATCTTTCACCAAAGCGGCTACTTTTTTCACCTGAGCCTCATCAAAAGGCATGAAAGTTCTTTTTCCTGTAGCATCTGTGGTGAATCCTGAATTTACAATCTCAATTCCAATAGATGTATCATTAAGGTTTTTATCGGCTCTCCAAGCGCTTACTCCGGCGTGATACGAACGCTTATTTTCATCTACCAACTGATAAATTTCGTTATCTCCTGTATTATTTACAAGATAATGTGCACTTACCGCCTGCTGAGATAATACGGTAATGGATTTATCGTCCGGTAAAGCTGTATAATGTAAGATTAAATATCGCTGTCTGAAATTCTGTGCAATTGCCGGAAAGTAAGTTTTCACCACTTTATAACCTGCGGGTTTTGCAGAAACAATAGAACCATAACTTGCGGTGTTGTCATTTTTAGTAATATCTGCAATATTGGTTGTAAAAAATTCTACTCCATGATCGGAAGTGATTTTTGGTTTTGCCTTATCATTAGCTGAAGTCTGCCCTGCTGTTTTCGGCTGTACTGAAGGGGTTCTCGGGATGTATTGTTTTTTTTTTGCATTTTGCTGAGAAGTGCAGGAAAAAATCAAAGAACTTAATCCGATGATATATAATGTATTACGCATTTGTTTACTTTTTTTGTTGTTTATTACCTCAAAAATACACAAATTTTTCTTGAAAAATATTTGGTAAATAAAGAAATCTGTTCTATATTTGCACTCGCAATAAAGGAACAACGATCATTAAAAAATAAGATAAACAGGAGGGTTGCCGGAGTGGTTAACGGAGCAGTTTGCTAAACTGTCGACGCGAAAGTGTCGCAAGGGTTCGAATCCCTTACCCTCCGCTTTTCTATATATCTTTTCGGGGCGTAGCGTAGTCCGGTCATCGCGCCTGGTTTGGGACCAGGAGGTCGCAGGTTCGAATCCTGCCGCCCCGACTTTTTTTAACGCGCTTATCTACTAACTAAGCGGGAATCAACTTTATAATGGGTGCGTAGCTCAGCTGGATAGAGCATCTGCCTTCTAAGCAGACGGTCAAAGGTTCGAATCCTTTCGCGCTCACAAAAACCTCATAGCTTTTGTTATGAGGTTTTTTGTTTATATTAACTTTATATTTTTTACCTATCAATCTACATCACTCAAACTTCATACAGAACAGAAACATCAAATGGAAATTTAATTTCCCTTAACAAATCCGAAGCTTCTAATTCATGAAAAACAATATTTTCACTCATTGATAAAGATGTTGATTTTACTAAAAAAACATTCTCTTTTTTATTATTACTTCTAAAAATGTCATTAATAACATTCCACTCTTTTCTCTTAAAACTCTTAAGGTTTACCAGAATTGATTCAATCCGTAAGAATGATATTTCATCGATCTTCACGCAATAGTATGTCTTCTCATGAGTTTTAAAGTTTTTGTGAATACAATGAAATAGATACACGTCCTTTTCAAACGAAACTACTGATGTGACAATATCGTCATACCAATCAATTATATGTAACTTAGTAATGGTCATTTGTTTTAATTTAGCTTTCAACTCTCACATTATTTTTTGCTCCGCAGAATTATGAATTTAGATGTTCTGAAATCCTTTGATATAAAACACAGCCCCATAAAAATGATAACCAACCTTTATCATTAAGCTTTTTTTACCATTTCCGATATAAACAACTTTATCCTGAAATATGTAAAATAAATCTTTTCCGACATTCAGTCTGCATTCATCAATTTTCATTTCTACCAATTCCTGCCGTAAATTTTCACCTATATTTTCAATTCCGTATTGATAGAAATTTTTATTGGAATGATGCTCTAAATTCATGAGGTTTTCTGTTTTTATTTTTGAAAAAGTTTCGTACAGCTTTTGTTCAATATAAAAATTAGAAATAAATGAAATAACAAGGAAAATAAGGAATAAAAGCAAAAGTTTCTTTTTCATTTAAATTTCATCTAAAATAATGGTTACTAATAAGGTAAAGATAATAAAAAAGGACATTGAAAAAATTAATAGAAAATTATTTCAATTTTACTTTCATAATTCAAAAAAAGGTTATACATTTGCAACCACAAAAAACAAGGTAATTCTTGTTAAAAAGATGACCTCAATCGGGGCGTAGCGTAGTCCGGTCATCGCGCCTGGTTTGGGACCAGGAGGTCGCAGGTTCGAATCCTGCCGCCCCGACAATTTTAGGGTGCGTAGCTCAGCTGGATAGAGCATCTGCCTTCTAAGCAGACGGTCAAAGGTTCGAATCCTTTCGCGCTCACTTAAAAAACTCACAATTTTTGTTGTGAGTTTTTTGTTTATTATACCTATTGCGAATCAGTGCCAAAATAATCCCTTATTTAGCTTATACATAAATTTCATCCGGCTTATTTAAGTATAAATCTACAAATTCTGTAAAACTTTTAACCATGATTCTAAAATCTTTACCACTAAAAATATAAATTCTATTTTCGGATGAAATATCTTGATGTAATTCAATTCCAAAAGCATATAAGTTAAATTGATATCCTCCGAAAATGAAAACATTTTCCATCCCGTCAAAATTCAATTGGCTGTAATCCGGAATTCCTCTAAAATTGATCAATTCTTCATTTATTTTTTTAGTATTACTGATGCTGTAAAATTCGTACAGATTATTTAATGTATCGTTTCCGCTTCCGTTTATTTCTAAATAATAATCGTACAAATCTTCTGAAATTTCAACATCATATTTCTTTTGAAAAGCTTCAATTTCATCAATATTGGAAGGAAATATTTCAACACAATTTTCTTCGAAATTCTTTTTTAATAATTCCAAATTACCGTTTCTGCTTTTCTCCATTTTATAAAAATTAAAAACCACCGTAAATATACAGTGATTTCAAGATTTATAATTAAAAATTTTTACTTCAAGCGATAAGAACTTCCGTCCCAAACGTACGTTTTAGTAGCCTTTTTCTTCTTTTCGCGATCTCTGTCATCCTTTTCCATTTCTTCCATTTTAAAGATGAAAGCATTGGGAATTCCGCCTTTGTCATTCGGGAAGACAAATTCTTCAGAATGGTAATAAACATCGGCATCACCAACGTTCATTAACTGAGGTAAAGCTATCAGCTTTTTATTTCTAAACAAAATATATTGATCATAACTTGGAATTCCACAAGCCTCACCTGAAACAGTGGCTTTTAAAGTCAGTTCAACATTTTTCAGCTTATGATTGCTTTCCGTTGCAAAACTTCCGTAGCTTAAACTTTCTCCCGAACCTGTTTCAAAAGAAACCTCATCAATCAGTGTATTTCCTTCCATAACTTTTACAGAAGCATAATTCTGCTGAATGGTTCCGTTAAAATCAGGAGTTTTCTTCGCTAATGTTTTGGTGAAACCGAAAAGAAAATCGTAGCCATTCTTATTTCTGTATCCTACACAAAGATTTCCGCCCCAAACGTAGCCTTCTGAAGTTGTATCGCCTTTCTGATAAGAAATTTTAAACCAGTTCGCTCTTCTTTCGCCTAATTTAAGGATCGTTTCGTCTTTTTTGAGAATTAAAATCTGCTGATTGCTCTGCAAAGAATCTAAAACCGGAGAATTAAAATTCGGAGACTGTCTTATCCTCGTCCAGTCCGTGAATATTTTCTGTGTTTTATTTTCTTCAAAATCGAAAACTCCGTTTGCGTACACGTAATCGTCTTCCTGCGCAGAGAAAATCTGAACAACGAATACAAACAGAATGGTGAAAAAGGTTTTCATAAGATTTGGCTAAAACTGAGGTTAAGGTTGAGGTTGAGATTAAAATTGAGGCTAAGTGAAAAATGTGATTATTTATTTTTCAAGCAGCAAGCTTACCCATTCTTCTCTCTGAAGTTTTTTTGTAAGCGTTAAACCGTTTTCTTTACACACTTCAAGAATATCATCCACATCGAAGAAACACAATCCGGAAAGCAGTAATTTTCCACCTTCATTTAGTACAGAAACATACGTCGGAATATCTGAAATTAAAATATTTCTGTTGATGTTTGCCAAAATAATATCGTAATGTTCTTTGCCTAAATTTTCTGCAGTTCCCAGCTCGATATCCAGTTCCACATTATTTCTTACTGCATTTTCTTTGGAGTTTTCCACCGACCATTCATCAATATCAATCGCTTTGGTTTCTCCGGATCCGATCTGTTTTGCATAAATTGCCAGAACCGAAGTTCCACAACCCATATCCAGAACTTTTTTACCGTTAAAATCAATATCCATCATCTGCTGAATCATCAGGTGCGTTGTCGGATGATGCCCTGTTCCGAAAGACATTTTCGGCTGAATAACAATTTCGTGCATTCCCGGAACAGATTCATGGAATTCTGCTCTGATCAGCACTTTATCATCAATATTAATCGGTTCGAAATTCTTTTCCCATTCTTCATTCCAGTTGATGTTCGGCATTTCCTTAAAAGTGTATTCAATTTTTACCTCATCATTCTGAAAAAGCGGCAACGTTTTCAGCTCTTCTTCATTAAATAAATCTTTCTGAATATATCCTAAAATACCATTGATTTCTTCCGTAAAACTGTCGAAACCTATCTCAATAAGTTCTGCCATTAATATTTCGTTCCACGGCTGAAGCGGTGTGATTTTGAAATCGAATTCTAAATAATTTTGCATGTGAATAATTTGTTGCAAAAATAAAACTACTTTTTTGATTTATTGGAATATTGCTGGTTTTGTTTTTAAAGCGATTAGTTTTGTTTTTAACGCAAAGGTCCGCAAAGATTTTTTTAATATCTCACGTATATTTTTAAGTTCGCAAAGGCGTTTCACTCAGCAAAGGTAACACGTTTACTTTGTCATTCTGACGAAGGAAGAATCTCTATCTTTTATTTCTGGAATATTGCCGGTTTTTTTAACACAAAGAGCACGAAGATTTTTCTTTTAAAACCTTATTGGATATTTTTAAGTTCGCTAAGGCGTTTCACTTAACCAAGCTCACAAAGAGTTTTTTTATTACATCCTAATTATTTTTAAGCTTATCCTTCAGTTTGTCTGCGAATTCTTAATCTTTCTTAACTGCTTAATGTTCTTAACGGTTTCTTTTTAAACGCAATAGGCGCAAAAGGTTTCTTTGAAATTATTGAAAACATTCTTCGTTCGCAAGGGCGTTTCACTCAGCGAAGGCGACACGCTTACTTTGTCATTCTGATGAAGGAAGAATCTCTATTTTTTATTTCTGGAATATTGCTGGTTTCGTTTTTAACACGATTAGTTTTGTTTTTAACGCAAAGTCCGCGAAGATTTTTTTTTTAAACTTACTGGATATTTTTAAGTTCGCTAAGGCGTTTCACTTAAATAAGCACGCAAAGCATTTTTTTAACTTATCCTTCTGTTTGCCTACAAATTCTTAATTCTTCTTAACTGCTTAAATGTTCTTAATGGTTTTCTTTGTCATTCTGACGAAGGAAGAATCTCTATTTCTGACGGAAGAAAAATTTGTTGTTTAGAGATTCTTCACTCTCACTTCGTTCCCGTTCATAATGACAGATTTCCCGCAGAAAAAAAGCGAACCGAAGTCCGCTTTTATGATTGCTTTATATCTTGAGTCTGAAAAAATCCAGAACTCAAAACTTTAAACTTTAGACTTTAAACCAATTATGGATTGGTAGAGAAAATAGAACCGTTTGCGATCAACGCTCTTCTGTTCATTTTTAAAATATCTCTTACCCACTCTGCAAAGTCTTCCGGCTGAAGAACTTTATCAGGATTTCCGTCTGTTAAACCTCCCTGAATCGACATATCTGAAGCAATCGTGCTCGGTGTTAAGGTAATCACACGAATATTCTGTTTTCTCCATTCTGCCATCATCGACTGAGACAGGGAAACTACCGCTGCTTTTGAGGCTGCGTAAGCCGACATATTCGGTCCGCCTTTCAGACCTGCTGTAGACGCAACGTTTACAATATCTCCCTCTCCTTTTTCTTTCATGAAAGGATAAACTGCTTTTGCTGCATAATATACCCCGAAAAGATTGGTTTTAATCACCTGTTCCCAGGTTTCGGAAGGCATTTCTTCGATAGAACCGAAATCTCCGATCCCCGCGTTGTTAATTAAAATATCAACACCTCCCAATTGCTCCGCAATAGATTCGATTCCTGCTTTCACATGGATTTCGTTATCAATACTGAAAACTGCGTAAGCCGATTTTACTCCCAGTTTCTGGATTTCATCGACTACCATTTTAAGGTTTTCTTCATTTCTTCCCGTAATGGCTACGTTTACTCCTTCATTTGCCAAAGCTAAAGCTACTGCTTTTCCCAATCCTCTTCCGCCTCCTGTAACGATGGCATTTTTTCCGTTTATATTCATTTTTAAAGAATTTTTTATTCGTTGATGCAAATTTACGAAACATTAGCCGAGCTAAAAATCCGTATTATGATTAATTTAAAAATAACCACTTATGTTTAAAGCAAAACCGACTCCAAAATAGAGCCGGTTCCTTTGAAAGTATAGTAATAAATGAAAATTAAGGAATAATAATCTGGTTCTGTACCTCAAATTCTTCTGTTGCAGAGAACTGGTTTCCATACATATCCGTTGCTCTTACCTCAACCTTATGTTTTCCCAAAGTAAGTTTTTTCGGGAAATCTCCGGTCCAGATATGCTTTGAAGCTTCCGGATTGGAAGGTCTTCTTCCCGGGAAAATAGTCTGCGTCGTGTCCCATTTGAAAACCGACATCGCAAAACTCGGATCTACGGTTTCATCATACTGCATTTCTTCCCATTTTTCGCCGTCTATTCTGTATTCTACCTTATCTTTTTTGCTTCCTATGAAGAAGTTTGCCAAAACTTTAGCAGACGTTTTTGAAGGGAAAGGAACTACTTTCGGAACATATAAATTGATCTGATAATCTTCAGGTTTTCCGGCAGTTTTATATTTTACTTTATATTCGTTATCATTAAAACTGATGAAAGAATATCCTTTTGCCGTTCCGTCTCTCATCGTGGAAGTCGGCAATCCCAAATCATCAGAAGTTCCGGACCACCAGTCTCCGCAGGTTGTTCCTACATTGTATTCGTGAAGATCTTTGGAACCGTTCCATCCTGCTGTTTTCCCGTAAAAAAGCTGCTGCTGAATGTGAGTGTGCGCCGAAAGCAACAAAGCATTCTTAAACGGAGCAAGTTGATCAAACAATTTCTGGCGGTCTGCATTTCTGAAATTATCTTCATTTTTATGCTCCAGAGGAATATGGAAAGAAACAACGATCAGTTTATTTTTATCCACCAGTTTCAGATCGTTTTCGATAAACTGCATCTGATCTTCACGGAAACCTCCCCAATATCCTTTTCCGTCGCGCGGATCGGGATACAAAATATCATCCAAAATAATAAAATGTACATTTCCGTAATTGAAGGAATAATTTACTGGTCCGAAATTGGATTCAAAAGTCTCATCAGAAAGCATATCTTCTTTCGCTTCGTAATTCATGTCATGATTTCCCATCACATTATACCAAGGAAGTCCGATTTCTTTCATCACGTCTGCGTAAGGTTTTTGCAGGCTTAAATTATCTCCTACCAAATCTCCGAGACTGATTCCTAAAACCGCATTCTTCTTAGTACTTTTCACCTCATTTACAATGGCTCTTTTAAAATAATCCAATTGTTTTTCCGTGTAAGGCTGCGGATCTCCGAAAACGAGAATATCAAAATTTTTGCTTTCATTCTGCTTATTTAAGGCAAAATTAATTTCTTTCGGCAGTTCGCCTGTAGGCGCAGAACCTTTGTATTTAAAATCTGTGGGAGAACCTTTTGGCTTGTACTGATAATAATATTGAGGAAGATTATTTGCATTTAGAGGAGTCATATAACCTGAAGGTTTGATGACAAAAATGGTCTGTCCTTCCTGAACAGGCAGACCGTATCTTCCGTTTTTATCGGTTAACACAACCTGAGCTCCGTTGGAAACCGCCACTCCTTCAATTCCTTTTTCTTTATTTTCCTTCTTCAGGTTTTTGTTGCTGTCTTCGTACACATATCCCGAAACAGAAGCCTGTGAAAGTGCCATTGCTGAAATTAAAAGACAAGGCATTAAAAATTTTATATTCATTGTAATAATATTTGAATGTAAGTTTTGGCTGAAGCCAATCTGATTATTTTTCTGAAAATCGGGCTAAAGCCCGATCCTACGGATAAGTTTATGGTTTATTCCACCACATTTTAACATTGATATTGTCTCCACCCATTGCCTGAACTGCTGCATTGTAATTAGCTGTGTTCATTACTTTGGTCTGGGTAGGATACATAAATCTTACCGGCATCTGTCCGTTGTTCTGAAGCCCGCCGTTGTTCGGTAAAACCGGGAATCCTGTTCTTCTGTATTCGTACCATTGCTGATGATCTACAAAAAACAGAGAAATGTATTTCTGAAGCATAATTCTTTCAAAAGTTCCGTTGTAAGCCACATTAGCGTTGGTAAAATAATTGGAAGGAACAGTGGCTCCCCATTGTTCAATAATCGATTTTACCCCGTTTTCATAATAAGTCTGGGTATTTCCTGTAATAATTCCTTTGAAAGAAAGTTCTGCAAGAATAAACTGAACCTCAGAATAAGTCATGATTAAATCTTTCAACGGCGCTTTTGCAAGATTCTGGTTGAAATTCGAAGGCTGATAATTGAAAGAACTTCCCAAAGCATATCCTGAAGGAGCGCCTTTGTAACCGATGTTTGCATTCGTTGCCAGATCTTTTGCCTGTGTGAAGAACATGTTCATTCTCGGATCATTATTGTTTTTCATGGCATTCACAAAAAATTCTCCTGCGGCACGGTACGCTGTAAAATCCTGCGGTCTTGCGATTGGCGGAAGATAGGGTGAAATTCCTGAAATGGTTAATAAAGCGCTGTCTGTATTGTTCTGGAAAATAGGATATGTGGTAGGATTGCTTACAATTTCCTGAATTCTTTCATGAACGTTGACTTCGCCATTTCTTTTCAGAATTCTTGTTAACAATCTTAATGATAAAGAATTACAGAACTTTTTCCAGTTAACGATTCCCGTCACATTATTATTGGCATTATAGAAAAGATCGGTTTCCGTTAATGTTTTCGTCGTATCGAATAAGCTGTTTGCTGTTTTAAGATCATTTAAAAGCTGAACATAAATATCTTTCTGGCTGTCGTATTTCGGGGTAATGATTCCCTGATCGATTTTTACCGCTTCAGAAAAAGGCACATCTCCGAAAGCATCGGTAAGATTAGAGTAGATCCACGCATTCAAAACCATTGAAATTGCCAGATAATTGTTGTTCTGCTCTTTCTTGGCAAAAGTTCTCAGGTCATTTACCTGCTTCAGCCATTTATAAGAGGTGTTCCAGACTCCGTTTCCGCTTCCTTCTGTCATGTAATATCTGCTGTACGTATTTCCTTCATTCGGAAAATCCAGACCGATCTGCATGATATCGAAGGTAAAATCATTGGCTCTGCTGTATCCGTAGTTTGCCATTTCGTACTGAATGGGAGCCAGAAGGCTTCCTACAGACGGATTGAGAATTTTACTGGTATCTGTGTTGATTTCTTCAAAACTTCTGTCGCAAGAATTGAAAATAAAAAGTGAAGCAATCAAAGCTATGTTGATGAATAATTTTTTCATTTTTTTAAGATTTAAAATTTAAGATTTAACTGAAATCCAACGGTTCTGGCGGTTGGAAGCTGCCCCATTTCCACTCCGGGAGTAATGGTGGCGTTATCTAAAGTGGCTACTTCAGGATCAAACATCGGGAACTTTGTCCACATCCATAGATTTTTTCCGAAAATAGCTAAGGTAAGATCCTGCAGTCCTAAAGATTTTATGGTTTCTTTCGGGAAAGAATAGGCGATTCTTGCATCTCTCAGTTTGATAAAATCTGTGCTGAATGTATTCGTTTCCACGTTGGCTCTTCTGTAGTATTCCGCATAATAAGCAGACACGGTAACCGCTTTTGTATTCGGGCTGTAAGAACCGTCCGGATTCTGTACAACTCCTTCTCCTACGATCATTCCGTTCGGATTATCTCTTCCCGGAAGTGTAGATTTCAGTTTTCCCTGTTCCGACATTTTGTGATGCGACTGCGAGTAGGCAACACCACCGTACTGACCGTCGAATGAGAAGCTTACGGTGAAATTTTTAATTTTAAAATCATTCTGTAGACCAGCTCTCCATTTCGGGAATGCGTTTCCTACTTTTTCTATTTCTGCAGGTCTTAAAGGCAATCCTGCGTTGTCATAGACAACCTGTCCCTGACTGTTTTTTACCAGTTTAAAACCATACATATCGCCTAAAGAACCTCCTACAACGGCTTTATAAAAAACGACTCCTCCCACGGTTGAAATAATTCCGTCGAAACCTTCCGACGTGGTGAGTACTCTGTTTTCGTTGGCAGACCAGTTGGCTCCGATCATCCAGGAGAAGCTTTTGGTTTTAAAAGGTGTTGTATTTAATGATAATTCCATACCTCTGTTTCGGATTTTTCCTGCGTTGATGATTCTTTGGGAATAACCGCTTTCATAAGGAAGAGAAACCGGAATAATCTGGTTTTCACTCATGTTCTGATACAGCGTGAAATTAAAATTCAATCTGTTTTTTAATACGCTGAAATCCATCCCCGCTTCTACGTTGGCATTTTTTTCAGGTTTAAGATTAGGATTATTGAAGATATTTCTCGCCACCACACTTCCTGTGATAGAACTGGTATCGTAATAGGTATCTAACTGATAAGGAGAGCCGTCAATTCCTACTTTTGCCCACGAAGCTCTCAGTTTCCAGTAATTGAACCGGTCGCTTTTCAGTTTAAAAATTTCTGAAAGGATGAAACTCGTACTTACGGAAGGATAAAAGAATGATCTGTTGGATTTCGGAAGCGTGGAACTCCAGTCGTTTCTTCCGGTAACATCCACAAAGAATTTATTGTCGTATCCCAATGTTACCAAACCATAGACACTGTTTACCTGTTCGTCTCCCGGTCTCGGATATTTTACATCAATTCCAAGCGCATTGGTAAGGTTGTATTCTCCGGCAATTTTCAATCCGTTTGCCTGATAATCATTCATCACATACTGATTGTAACGGATGCTTCCTCCGGCAGATGCAGAAATATTGAATTTATTAAAGCTCTGTTTGTACGAAAATAAAACATCGTTGTTGTATTCGTGATTTTTGATGTACTGTTCTCTGTAGAATCCTTTTGCATAATTGGCGGAACTCCACGGACGTTTTGTTGTTCTTTTTTCGTTCAGCACTTCCAGTCCGGATCTTAACATCAGACTGAAATTTTTATTGAACTGATAATCTGCCGTAATGTTTCCGAAAATCGTTTTTTTATCCACTACGTTCAGCATTTCGTAAGCGATGAGGTAAGGATTATCGATAAATGTACTGAAAGGGTGAATCTGATCGATCTGAACCTGTCCCGGTTTCCAGATCGGCTGATACCATGCAAGATCCACATTCGGATTCTGGAAGATCATGAAATAGGAAATCGACTGGTTATTGTATCCCGTTGCCGGAAGATTGTCACTTGATGTTTTATTGAAAGTAAATTTGGTGGATACTTTTAATTTTTTAGTTAACTGATGTGCGAACGACAAAGCAAAATTCAGTCGGTCGAAACCTGTATTCGGCATCATCCATTCGTTATTAAGATAGGTAAGTGATGTTCTGAAATTGGTTTTATCATTGGAACTCTCTACCGAAAGACTGTTGGAATACGTAGAACCTATTCTCCAGAATCCTTTGATGTTGTCTTCATAAGCTCTCCAAAGCTGTCTTTCCTTGCTCTGTCCGCCAACGGTAGGATCATACTGAAAATAATACTGTCCCGCGAATTTCGGTCCGAAAGCACTGCTCGTTCCTCCGGTACTTACACCGTCTGCAGAAGCGCCGTAAGAATAATAGAATTGTCCTGCTGTATTTTTAGCCAAAGTTCCCTGTCCGTATTCGTACTGCCAATCCGGCCATTTCAAAACCGTATCATAACTTGAATAGGAATTGAAGGTTACCTGAATTTTTCCGTTTTTACTTTTTCCTGATTTTGTGGTGATCATCAAAGCTCCGTTCGCAGCACGGGATCCGTATAATGCGGCTGCAGAAGCTCCTTTCAGAACGGTTACCGATTCAATATCATCGGGATTGATGCTGTTCAGTCCGTTTCCTAAATCAATCGGAACATCCCCTCCGGAACCCGCTCCGTACGCCGGAGTTCCGGTTCCTGTGGTGGAATTTCCCAAAGGAATTCCGTCTACAACAATTAATGCGTAATTATTATCCAATACCATCGACTTTTCGCCTCTTAAGGTAATTCTGGAACTGGCAAGCGGTCCCGCTCCTGCCGTCTGAACTTTCAGTCCGGCAACTTTTCCTTCCATAGACTGAGCCCAGTTGTTGTTCTGAGTTTCTTCAAAAGTGTCTGAGTTTACTTTTTCCGCAACATATCCTAAAGATTTGTCTTGTCTCTTGATTCCCAAAGCGGTTACCACAACTTCGTCGATGTTCTTAATGGTATCTCTTTTCACTTTTTGCTGAGCCGCCAGATTTACACTGACAAGTCCTAGTAATGATAAAATGAGTACTTTTTGTGTCTCTTTACGCATATCCTTTTTGTTTGCGCAAAACTAAAACGATATTATGAGTAGGATTTTAATACTATTTTAACATTTATTAAAGAATTATTAAACGCCATATTAATTAAACCTTAATAACATTGCACAGCCAACTGGTTAACAAGAGGTTAAACGAATGAATAATTTTTAATATTTTAAAGCTGATTTATTTCCCTAATTTTATTGTCTTTTCCTGAGTAAATAAGGGGTACCACAAAGTTGGCTGAATTTTAAAGGAAGTTTTTAAAACAAAAAAAGTCCGCCTCAAAAGAGACAGACTTTCTGTATAAAGATGACATGATCTTATTTTTTAAGCTGATCCGGAATATTGGTAGTGATGAAACCGATTCCCTGCTTTTTTAATTCATCGGCAATGACAACGTCATTCACCGTCCATGCATTGGTGATCAATCCCAAAGCTTTTGCGTCTGCAATCCATGTAGGATTTTTCTGGAAAATGCTGTAATGATAATCGATTCCGTCCAAACCTTCGTCTTTGATCTGTTGGGGAGAAAGCTCTCCTTTCAGATATTGTACTTTAAAAGTGGGTTCCAGTCTTTTAATTTCCTTACAGATATTTAAGCTGAAAGAAATGAAATCGCATTGCGCTCCAAGCTTCATATCCTTAATCATTTTGATGGTTTTTGCCGTCAGTTCATCTTCTTTTTCCTTGGTTTTGTCAGGCTTTATTTCAACCACCAGTTTTAGCGATTTATCTTTCTTCCCTTGTTTTAAATAGTCTTTCAGAGTGGGAAAATCTTCACCGTTGGATAATTTTACTTTTTCCAGTTCTTTAAAATCGGTTTCGGAAATTTCCATCTTGGCGTGATGTTCGTCGTGGTTTACCACCAAAACTCCGTCTTTCGTCATTCTCACATCGAATTCAGATCCGTAAATCTTTAAATTCTGTGCATTTTCCAACGATTTCAGAGAATTTTCCGTTGTCGGCGGCTGCGTCTGCCAATATCCTCTGTGTGCTACGATCTGGGTTTGTGCCTTCATTACTACTGTGCTTAAAACTGCGAACCCTAAGATAAAATTTTTCATAATATAATTTGAATAGTATTCGAAAGTCTTTCAACTTTCAGATAAAGGTATATAAATTTATTTAAGTGAAAAGTCAATCGTGCGTCCTTCGCTGTCAGTGATCAATCATTTAATATTAACAATTGAGTTTCAGAGCAAAATTGACCATTTACATTTTTTACATTAAACTTGTCTAAACTTTTTTACCGCAAAAGATTGTAACACTTTAGTTATTTAAGTTGAGTACTTAAATGTAAAAAAAGAGCACATAAGTTAAAAAAATCAAAGATTTTTCTCTTTGCAGACTTTTGAAGTACTTTAAATAAATCCAACAAAGTCTTTTGTCTCTTTTGCGGTTACATTTAAAATGAGTTTAAACTTATTTTTAGATTAGAAAGAATATTTCGCTCCGATCTGGATCTGATAAGGATTTCCGGAAAGTGGCTCCAGTCCGCTTGTATTCAGGCTGTATTTGAACTGTTTTGTTGTCTGATCAAATCCTGTAATTCTGTACAGCGCCGTATTTCCGTAAGATTTGTTAACGCCCCATTCTTTATTAAGCAAATTGGCAACGTTGAAAATATCCACTGAAAGTTCAAAAGCTCCGATTTTTTCAAATTTGATTTTCTTTGCTACACGAACATCCCAAACTCCGTAGAAACCGTTCTTCCCGCCGTTTCTTTCTGCAACTTTGTTGTTGTAATCTGTAATGTAGTTCTTCAAAGCCTGTCCCACTTCAGGATTATCAATTAAAGTCTGTGTAAGATTCGGGAAAATGTAAGCTAAATCGTTCGTATCTACGAAATCCCCGTTTACGTTTCCACCTGCCGTTACAGAGAAACGGGTTCCGCCGATTCCGGCATAACGGATTCCTAAAGTAAATCCTGCAATGGTTGGAGAGTTCCCGTAAATCACGACTTTGTTTCTGAACTGGTTATCCGAATACGACATTCTTAAGTTTCTCGGATCTCCCGAAACCATGGTAGACAATGTTGCAGAGTTTGCTACGTTTCCGTTATACGAAGTATTGTCTTTGATATCTGCCCAAGTGTAACTTGCTGTAATTTCTCCGTCTTTCCAGTAACGGTAACTTGTATCTAAGACGAATGAAAACTGATTGACTTTTCCATCACTTACCAATTCAAGAACTCTTCCAAAATTTTTGTTGATTCTTCCGTCTTTCCAGTTCAGCGTTCCGTTGGCTGCGATCGTTGCTGCAGGAACAAAAACCCCTCTTCCGCCTTCATTATCCAGCGTAAAATAAGGATTTGCCACCATATTTCTGTCGTAATAGAAATAGTTGTTTCTTCCCAGTGTCATGTAACCCGCAACTCCCGCTCTGAATCTCTCGTTGAAGAAATGCGTGTAAGAAACATTGGCTTTATAAACTACCGGAATTTTTGCATCTTTTCCTGTATAGTTAATGGTAGGAAGCTGATACTGCGCTAAAGTAGGAACCGTTCCGTAATCGTTTCTGTAGCTGATGAAATCCGGCTTAAGACCAATCTGTGAAGGATTTACATCCACTGTTGCCAAATGTCTTCCGTCAAACACCAGATTATTGATAATCATATAATTATTGATGTCTGAAGAGAAAATTCCGGCTCCGAATTTCAGGAAGTCTTTATTTCCTTCATTAATATTCCAATCGAACTGGAATCTCGGCTGAATGATGAATGATTTGATCTGATTATCTGTCCGGATTCCCATTTCATCATACAATTTCTGGTTAAAGCCTGCTTTGGGATAACCGCCGTAATCCAATCTTAAACCCGCCATTAAATCCAGACCTTTTGCAATTTTTGTCTGAATCTGTCCGTAAACTCCTAAATTATAGATATTGGATTTCACGGAAGGATCTTCCATCAAAGGAACTTCTCTGTAAAATCTGTACGCCACAAGATTATTAAAATTAAATAAATTATCTCCTCCGTTCACAGTAGGATTCTCTCTGAAGTGGAATCTTCCGTTCACTTCACTTCCGTACACCGATTTTGCCATCGTGTACATTAAATCTGCTCCGAATGTATATTTGATTTTATCGGTATTGTAGTATAAATTGTCTACGATCTGGAAAACATTATTCCTGAAACTTTCCTGCGCAAAACGGTGTCCTCCGATCTGAATATTGGTTGCCTTGTCTTTTCCGTCGATGCTGGTTACGATATTTTCGACAATGGCTCTCGGAACGGGATGACCAAGCTGATCGTTCTGATAACTGTCCTGAAACGTGTAAAGATACTGCGCCTTCAGTTCGTTCGTTATATTCGGCTTTAAGTTTGATCTTAAAGTCAACAATAAGCTGTTATCCAGATTTTTATCATTTCCATAGGATTCAAAAGCGTTGATCGCTGTGTTGTCTCCTAAACCGTTTTTGTTCAGATCATAGGTGAAGTTATTTCTTAAAGTCAATAAGTTTTTATCGTTAATCTGCCAGTCTAAACGCAAAAATCCGGCATCAGAATTTCTCACTTTATCAAAACTTCCGAACTGCGGTGTATTTCCAACGCCATATTTTGCTCTGGCAATGTCAAGGAACTTATTTAAAGTAGCTGTTGTGGTATTTAACCTCAATTCGTCGTCATGAGATTTGATATCAGCAATCTGCAATGGTCTTGAATCCAACTGATGATCCCATGCAACGAAGAAATGCAGTTTGTTTTTGATGATCGGTCCGCCTAAAGAGAACCCAAACTGAGAAGTAGAAAAATCGTTGTTGATTTTATTTCCCCTGATGTCGTATTTGCTCGAAAGCCAGTTTGTTCTTAAATATTCCCATGCACTTCCTGAGAATTTATTGGTTCCTGATTTTGTAACCGCACTTACGGTTCCGCCTCCGCTTCTTCCCAATGTGACATCATACTGATTGGTGGTTACTTTAAATTCACGAACCGCTTCGATAGAAATAGAAAACGGAGCATTACTTCTGCTTGTGGTAGAACCTGCAGAAGTAGGATTTTTAGCCGTCATTCCGTCGATAGTAAAATTCGTGGAAGAACCCAACTGTCCGGAAATGCTTCCGTTTTTACCGCTCAAAGGTGAAAGTTCAGCAAGATTATTGAAATTTCTTCCGTTTACAGGCAAAATTCCGATATTTTTGGTTGTGATGGCTGTTGCCGCACCCAAATTCCCGATTTTGTTTTTTAAATTCCCGGTAACTACAACTTCTTCAATACTTATCTCGCTTCCCAAATCAACGTTTACCGTTACCTGATCTCCAAAATTTACGTTGTATCCTTCCCTCTTTTCATCATTTACGAATACAGTATAAGGTCCGCCCAAAGGAATTTCTTTAAAAATATACTCCCCTTTCGAATTGGTTTCTGTTTCCGTTTTAAACCCTGTGGATTCATTTACAATGGTTACTTTTACCTTTTCCTGCGGAGCTTTTCCGGTTCCGGTAACTTTTCCTACAATAGAAGCCTGAGTGGTCTGCGCATACGCAAGCGTTCCAAAACTCAGGAACAATAGTCCCAATACAATCTTTACTTTTCTCATATCTACAAATTAGCTTTGCAAATGTATTCTGACTTTCAGGATCCTCTGTTTAAGGGAGTTTTAACATTTTTTAAATTATATGGGAACCTTATGTTACCTGAATTTTAACCCCGATTTTATCTGGTGGATAATCAGTGGGTTGAAATATGTTACAACTTTTTAATTTTCGCGGAATATTTAATTCTCATATTTTTTAAATTGGAATTACTTTTATTTATTTTTGCTGAAAAAGATAGAAACCCGATGTCCGAAAACATACAACAGAAAATAGAAGATCTGCGAAAAGAGCTTCATCAGCACAACGAAAATTATTATCTCCTTGATACTCCGACGATTTCGGATTATGATTTTGATATGCTGCTGGAAGAACTTCGTGATCTGGAAGCCCAATATCCCGAATTTTATGACGAAAACTCTCCTACCGTTCGTGTCGGCGGAGGAATTACCAAAGTTTTCCCTACAGTTCAGCATAAATTCAGAATGTATTCTCTGGATAATTCCTATGATTTTGATGATCTTGAAGACTGGGAAAAAAGAATTATCAAAACGATTGACGAACCGGTGGAATTTGTTGCCGAACTGAAATATGACGGTGCTTCGATCTCCATTTTGTATGAAAACGGAAAACTGGTTCAGGCAGTAACTCGCGGCGACGGTTTTCAGGGTGATGAAATTACGGCAAACGTTCGTACCATTTCGGATATTCCTCTGAAACTGAAAGGTGATTTCCCTGAACATTTCTTTATGCGCGGTGAAATTTATTTAACCCGAAAGAATTTCGATAAAATCAATAAACAGCGTGAGGAAGAAGGTCTTGATCCTTTCATGAATCCCCGAAATACAGCAAGCGGAAGTCTTAAAATGCAGGACAGCGGTGAGGTGAGAAAACGCGGGCTTTCATCGGTTCTGTATCAGTTTATTTCAGAAGATATTCCTGCAGCATCGCATTGGGAACTGCTTCAGAAAGCGCAAAGCTGGGGTTTTAAAACTTCTCAGCAGGCAAAATTGTGTACGACTTTGGATGAGGTGAAGGAATTTATTAATTTCTGGGATGTTGAAAGACATAATTTACCGTTTGAAATTGACGGTATCGTTTTAAAAGTCAACTCTTTAAAACAGCAGAGGCAGCTTGCATATACTGCAAAATCTCCACGCTGGGCAATGGCTTATAAATTTAAGGCTGAAAAAGTGGAAACCGAACTGCAAAGCGTTTCTTATCAGGTCGGAAGAACAGGAGCCATCACTCCGGTTGCTAATCTGAAGCCTGTTTTATTAGCTGGAACGATCGTAAAGAGAGCCTCACTTCACAATGAAGATATTATTAAAAAACTGGATCTTCATGAAAATGATTTCGTTTACGTAGAAAAAGGCGGTGAAATTATCCCGAAAATTGTTGGCGTCAATACCGAAAAAAGAACGGAAGAAAGCAAGGAAATTGAATACATCAAAAATTGTCCGGAATGCGGAACTGAACTTGTAAAAATCGAGGATCAGGCAATTCATTTCTGTCCGAATGATCTTCACTGTCCGCCACAGGTTGTGGGAAGAATGATCCATTATGTTTCCAGAAAGGCTTTAAATATTGATAATCTGGGAAGTGAGACGATTGAGCAGCTTTACAGGGAACGACTGATTGAAAATCCTGCGGATTTCTATGTTTTAACGAAGGAGCAGCTTCTACCGCTTGAAAGAATGGCAGAAAAATCGGCACAGAACATCATTTCAGGGATCGAAAAATCCAAAGAAATTCCGTTTGAAAAAGTGCTGTATGGAATCGGGATAAAACACGTCGGAGAAACGGTTGCCAAAAAACTGGTTAAAAATTTTCCGACCATTGAAGATCTGAAAAATGCAACGGTGGAAGAGCTTTGTCAGGTGGAAGACATCGGAACCAAAATCGCGGTAAGCATTGTAGAGTTCTTTGCAAATTCCGAAAATATTCTCATGATCGAAAGGTTAAAATCTTATGGAGTACAACTGGAAAAAGGCGAAAGTACAAACGAAGTCCTGTCGAATATTCTGGAAGGAAAAACATTCCTTTTTACCGGAAAATTATCATTATTTACCCGAGAAGCGGCGGAAGAAATGGTAGAAAAACACGGCGGAAAAAATATTTCGGCAGTATCCAAAAACCTTAATTTCCTTGTGGTGGGCGAAAAAGCCGGAAGCAAACTGAAAAAAGCACAGGACATCGGAACAATTGAAATTCTGGATGAACAGCAATTTTTGGATTTGGTAGAAAAACAGTAAAAAAACAATATACTATTACAAAAGACTGTCTCTCAAAGGCAGTCTTTTTTTAGCTGTGTTCCAAAATATACAGAGCGTCCGAAATTTCGCTTGCAAATCTTTCATCCCTCTTTTCGAAATAGTAGAAACCTTCTTCAAGACTTTTTGAATTTTCTTTGATCCATTTCAGAAATTTTTCATGATCCGATTCATCGAAACTTTTATTTTCTCGGTTTTCGTTGACAAAATCCGGATAATAATTCCGGATAAAATCCACATAAATCATAAAACTGTTTTGGGCAATATCCACTTTCCAGCAGTCTAATAATTTTTCCATTTCACCCGTCGCATTATAGATCCCGAAAAACAGATCATCATCAAAAAAATTTCTATTTTCTAGGAAATACTTCCACCATTCAAAAAGAAAATATTTAACAGCTTCTTTTTCAATACCATCCCAGATTTCCAATTTTCCGTATTCCAGTTTTCCGAAAATACCAAACGGCTGAATTCCAAGATTCTGATCGATGCAAAGCTCCAGTATTCTCGGTAGGAAATGTTTAAAATCGTCCACATTTCCCCACGTTGTCATTGCTTTGAAAGCATATCGGGAAAGATCCTCTTCTTCGAGTTCTCTGAGTTCCTTACTGTGAATTTTCTCTTTATCACGATCCGAAACGCAACAGGGGCATCCCTCTATAAAAGACCGGATTTCATATTTTGAAAAAACAGAATACAGTTTTTCAATCGACTTTTTCAGACTTTCATTCAATGGTTTAGTATTTTACGATACAATATACCTCATTTGGATTTTTATCAAAAGAATTATTGTAATTTTATTTAGTAAAATCTTCAAAATGGAATTTTTAAAAGATCATTACGTCATCCAGAATGAGCTTCTGCTGATTTTCATTTCCGTTCTTCTCGGCATTTTCATCGGAACGGAGCGGGAATACAGAAACAAATCGGCAGGTTTGCGTACTTTTATTCTGGTATGTTTCGGATCCTGCCTGTTTACAATACTTTCGATTAAAATCGGGGTCGCCAATCCGGATCGGCTGGCTGCCAATATCATTACCGGAATCGGCTTTTTAGGAGCAGGAGTTATTTTTAAAGGGGATAATAAAATCGACGGAATTACCACTGCCACAACCATTTTTGCAACAGCTTCCATCGGAATGGCAGTCGGATCCGGATATGTATATCTTTCACTTCTCGGAACGCTTCTTATTTTATTGGTTTTAAATTATTTAACCTATTTTGAAAAATTTATAGACAGACACCATAAAATCCGTGAATATAAAATTGCAGTCATGAATTATCATGATATTCAACACTGTGAAGAACTTTTTAAGAAAAACAATCTGAAATTTATCCTCGCAAAACAGCAGTACACACAGGGAAATTTATCGACAACATGGATGGTTACAGGCAATAATACCAATCATGAAATTTTAATGAAAAGCCTGATGGAAGATGATAAAATAATTGCCTATCAGTTTTAATATCATCGATGTCAATAAAAAATCCCTTCAGATGAGGGATTTTGGAGGTTACACGATTATTTCTTTTTAAAAATATACAGGGCTTTGTTCGGGCCGTCAATTAGTCATGGTCGGAAGAAATCCGACCTCTTTTATGTTTTGAAAACTTTGTCTGGATTTCCTCCTGCAAAAATGATTAATACAGCTGTAATCATATCCC
>NZ_QEHP01000040.1:0-21860 GCF_003094695.1 Chryseobacterium sp. HMWF035
AAACAATTGATCCTTTGGTTTGAACTTGTTTTCAAAATCTTTTTAGGCAAGTATAATTTTCAAAATGAAAAATTAGCTTTTTAAGGAATGACTATTTAAATTTTTAAGAAGTAGAAAGAAGATCCTGAAATGTAATGTTTCAGGATTTTTTTATATAAATATCAAACGGTATAATTTATCTTAAATAATTATAAATCAAGTTAAAAGAAGTAGAAACAATAAATTTTGTACGAAAGTTGCATTTAACATAATATCAAGTTTTGAATAAATAATCGATATGCAAATAAAGAGAATCCTGAATCATTTTTCAGGATTTTTGTGATTTATTTCTTCAAGTCTGAACTGAACAATTTTCTTTATTAAATTTTCAGGAAGATCCTCATTTACAGGAAACTGTACCGCTCCTTTTGAAAATTTATAATTGCTTTTTTTAAATTCAGCCTCAAATTCTTTTATTCCTTCTGCTCCGGGATAAAATCCGATATGTTTTTTATACCCTGCGAAATAGACCAAGGGTTTATTTTTGTATCTGAAAGCAGGCATCTGATAGCCAATATACTCTTCAATTTCAGAATTTTGCAAAAGAATCAGTTTTCTGAGATTTTCTAATTTATTCTTGATTTCAGGAAACTGAGCAATATATTCATCAATATTTTCAAATGTCTTTTTCATAAATTAAATGTAATGATTTTTCACTTTTTTGGCAGTTCTTATTGTCATTCAGAACGAAGCGTAGCGAAGTGAAGAATCTGTCTTTGGTTGAGACGTTATAGATTTCTCCTGTGTCGAAATGACATGAAGATGTTAATTTCATTTGAATTAAAATGATTATCATTAATGAAATACCTTTGCGATCGAAAAATATTCAGCATCATTCGAAAACAAGACCTTTCGAACGTAGCGTTAAAAATAAAAAAAGCGCTGAATAATCAACGCTTTCTCCTTTCACTTTTTACTTTTTTCCCATTTATAATCCCGGGAACAGGTTATATGAAAAAAGGTCGGGAATTTCCCAACCTTTGTATTTTTATACTACTCCCTGAGCTAACATTGCTTCAGCAACTTTCACGAATCCGGCAATATTGGCACCTTTTACGTAGTTTACATAGCCGTCTTCTTCTTTTCCGTAGTCTCTGCACGCTTTGTGAATTCCGATCATGATCTCTTTCAGTCTTGCATCAACCTCTTCAGAAGTCCAGTTCAGACGGATCGAGTTTTGCGTCATTTCAAGACCTGAAGTCGCAACACCTCCTGCGTTAGAAGCTTTCCCCGGAGAGAACAATACTTTATTGTCTAAGAAATAGTTAATTGCATCAAGCGTAGAAGGCATGTTTGCAGCTTCTGTTACACAAACGCATCCGTTTTCTACCAACAATTTAGCATCATCAAGATCCAATTCGTTTTGGGTTGCAGATGGGATGGCAACATCACACTTCACTTCCCAAGGACGTTTTCCTGCAAAGAATTCTGCAGAAGGATATTTCTTCACATAATCTTCCGCTCTGTTGTTTCCTGAAGATCTCAATTCCAACAGATAATCGATCTTATCTCCGTCGATTCCATCTTTATCATACACGTAACCGTCCGGTCCGGAAATCGTTACTACTTTTCCTCCCAGTTCGTTAACTTTTTTAATAACTCCCCAAGCTACGTTTCCGAAACCTGAAACCGTTACCGTTTTATCTTTGAAAGTCTGTCCGATCGTTTTAAGCATCTGCTCCGCGAAGTAAACAACACCGTATCCTGTAGCTTCAGGACGGATTAATGAACCTCCGTACGCAAGACCTTTTCCTGTAAGAACTCCCGTAAATTCGTTTCTGATTTTCTTATACTGCCCGAATAAATATCCGATCTCTCTTGCTCCTACTCCGATATCTCCTGCAGGAACGTCTGTTTCAGGACCAATGTGTTTGCACATTTCCGTCATGAAAGCCTGGCAGAAACGCATTACTTCCATATCGGATTTTCCTTGCGGATCAAAGTCTGAACCTCCTTTTCCACCACCCATAGGAAGAGTAGTTAAAGAGTTTTTAAACACCTGTTCGAACGCTAAGAATTTAAGAACAGAAAGGTTTACTGTAGGATGGAAACGGATTCCTCCTTTGTAAGGTCCGATCGCAGAGTTCATCTGGATTCTGAACCCTCTGTTTACCTGGATCTCTCCTTTATCGTCAACCCATGGAACTCTGAAGATGATAATTCTTTCAGCTTCCGCCATTCTTTCAAGAAGCTTCATTCCCGTATATTCCTTTTTCGTTAAGATAAACGGAATTACAGTTACCGCAACTTCTTTTACTGCTTGTAAAAATTCTGGCTCATTAGGGTTTTTTGCCTCAATTTTTGCTATAAATTCTTGGATTTTCTGGTCAATATTATATTGTTCCATATATTAGGGTTGAATATTATTGCCAACAAATTTAATTTTTTTTTCAAGATTCACAACACCCTAAATAATAATTGTTGAAAATTTAATAATATAATGACTTAATATTATTAAATCCACAATTAACGCATTAATATTATTAAAAATTAAATGTTATGTTTAAAATAATGCAATATTAAGAAATCGTTAATTGTCAGGTTGCTAAAAATTGTCTCCCCGAAAGTGATTTTACCTTCCCCAAAAGTTCCAATTCTAAAATTACCGGTAAAATTTTGTGTGAGGCAAGTGCTGTTTTATCGGCAAGATCATCCAGAGAAATCTGCGGATTCTCATCTATTATTCTGAATATTTCACTTTGATTTTCAGTTAATTGAATTAAAATTTCACTGTGAGGAAATAATTCTCCAGTTCTTCCCTTCGGATGATTAAATCCTAAGTTTTCAACCAGATCTTTTATCGTGGAAATTGCCGAGGCTTTGTTCTGAAAAATCAGATGATTACAGCCCTGGCTCTGCTTGTCCGTAATTTTTCCCGGAAGCGCATACACTTCACGGTTATAAAGATTTGCATAAGTTGCCGTGCTGATTGAACCTCCGCCAAAAGCCGTTTCCACCACAATTGTCGCAGGAGAAATTCCGGCTACGATTCTGTTTCTCTGAATAAAATTTTCACGATCCGGCTTTCTTGAAGAATTGAATTCTGTAAATAACACCCCTCCTTCCTCAAGAATTTTTTCTGATAATTTTTTGTTTTTTGAAGGATACAATGTATGAAAACCATGGGCTAAAACGGCAACCGTAGAAATCTGATGAAGAATAGACTGCTCATGAACTTCTTTATCGACGCCTAAAGCCAGACCGCTCACCGAAATAAAATTACCGGAAGACGTTTCCTGAAAAAACTCTTCAATAAACTGCTTTCCGTAGGAAGTCATATTTCTTGTTCCTACCATACTTACCTTTTGCTTAGAATCGTCATAATTCCCTTTCTGATAGAGAATTACAGGAGCATCATCGCATTCGTTTAAGAGTTTGGGAAGATTATGAAGATGTCTGAGATTAATTTTGATATGGTTTGCCTCACAAAACTTCAGTTCATTTTCGGCAAACTTCAGATGAGCAGGATTTCCGATATCTGAAATCATTTTAGATCCGAATCCGTCCAGTTTTTTGTATTCCTTTTTGGTGTTTTCCCAAGCGTTCTTGGCACTTCCGAAAGTACGGACAAGCTTATAAAAATTGATATCCCCGATTAAATTACACTCGCGCAGAGCGATAGAATAAAGATGTTCTTCAGAATACATTTGTGTTGTTTTCACAAATGTAGAAAATTTTTAAAATTATTTCCCTCTCAGTTCATCCAGTCTTTCCCAGATATCGTCTTTCTTTTTGTACGGCAGCTCCATAAAATCTTCAGGATGGTTTTCTTTGTATTCCTGCCATAATTTATCATCTTTTTCGCTGTAATAATTTGGAAATTCCCAAATGAATTTTTTCTTTTTATCTCCTACTTTTTTAAATAGCAAAGCCAGAATTACTCCCACAATTGCACCTGCAAGATGCGCCTGCCATGAAATTTTACTGGGTTCCTGCAGATTGGAGAACAATTCTTCGGGAAGCATTCCCCACACAAGACTTCCATAGTACAGAACAACCAGCAGAGAAATGGTGAGCAGTTTTGTATTCCATTTAAAAACCCCGCTGAAAAAAAGGAAAAAAGCAAGAACGTACACCACTCCGCTTGCTCCGATGGTACAGGTGTAAAGATAATCTCCCGTCATAATGTCAATAGGTGGAAGAAGCCACACCAAAAATCCTGTAGCAAGCCATCCCGTGATAAAAACTTTATTGGCAACCAAAGGATAAAACTGATATAGTAAAAACATAAGCACCGCGATCGGGATAGAATTTCCTACGATATGCTCCATGTTTCCGTGTAAAAGAGGTGAAGTTATAATTCCCAGCAAGCCTTCCGGCAACAATGGAATAATCGCCCCGAAACAGCTCTGAAAAAAGCCTTGCATCTGCAGAAAAAAGCCCAGCCACATCGCTGAAAGCATCAGCAAAGGATATAAAAGAGCCTTTTTGGAAATTATATTGTTTTTTAACATGAAGATTCTACGTCAAATGAAAAGCCAACGATAAATTTCGGAAAAATTGGCGATGAAATCTCTGTTCAGAAATTTATTTCAGCCAAAAAGTAATGATTTTCACGGCTTTCGAAGGAATTCCTTTTATTTTGTCATTGAAAACTTCAAAAAACAACTTCAAAAACCGGATAAAAGCCTGATCACATTCACTTCTTAAATATGGTTTTACATTCATAAAAATTATATTTAATATTTTTGTAAGGAATTTTGTACAATGAAATCCTGAACTCATGAAGAAGTTTTTATTAATTCTCTCTCTTTCTCTGGGAATTTTCGGCAACGCACAGGTTGTCATTACAGACACCGCAACCCTTAAAGCAGATACCATTAAACACTGGTCAGTTTTAGGAAAACAGTCCTTAATGATCAATCAGGCAGCCTTCTCGAATTGGGTGGGCGGAGGAGCCAACAACGTAGGGTGGCTTACTGCACTGGATTACAACATTACGTATGAAAAAGACAATGATCTTTGGGAAAACATCATCCTTTTGAATTACGGACAAAATGATACGAAAGGGGTTGGTGTAAGAAAAACACAGGACGTTATTAATGTTTCCACAAATTATGGAAGAAAGTTTTCAAAAAGCTGGTATCTTTCTGTAGGAGCGGGATTGATTTCTCAGTTTTCTGCGGGATATGAGGACGGAAATAATCCGGAAGCGAAAAAAATATCCAATTTTATGGCTCCCGGTTATCTGAATGTCGGGATGGGGATTACGTACAGACCGAATGATAACGTAAATGTTACCCTTCGTCCGAGCAACGCGAGATGGGCTTTTGTGCTGGATAAAGATCTTCAGCTTGCAGGAAATTACGGTTTAAAAGCAGACGGAGATTCCTCGATTTTACAATACGGTTTTCTGGGAACGGCTTATTATAAATTTAAGCTGATGGAGAACGTGAACATCACCAATACAGCATCTGTTTTCTCCAATTATCTCGATCATCCGGAAAGATTGGTTCTTGCGTATGGAATGATCTTAAATTTAAAGGTTAACAAATTTATTTCATCCAATATTACTGTGGATTTAATGTACGACCATAATCAGATCCAGAAAACACAGCTGAAACAGACGTTGGGCGTTGGTTTTGCCTATACTTTGAATAACGGCGTAAAACGTTCCGACAGAAAAGACAGCCAATGGTGGATTAAAAAATAAAATCATCAATGATCATATTTTTCCCTCAACAGATTTATTGAGGGATTTTTTTTGAATATCCTTTAATTTTACATGAGTTCAATGTAAAGATTCCGAATCAAAATTGGCTAAAGCCATTCCTATTGATGTTTTTGTATTGTTTTACATCGAACCCACATTAATGTTTTCGTCTTTATTTAATATTTTCCTTTGTAAAAAACCGGGATAATCTTTTGATTTTAATACATTTGTTAAAACATATTTAAAGATGAATTTCGAACAGGTTGCTTTACATTTAGAAGCTTACAGAGAACACGACCAGATCATTGATGCGGCAGAATACATCATCCGCTCTTTCAATCTCGAACATGAAAACTTTGAAGGATTTGGTCTTCGCGATGAGGTTTTCCCGAATTCTCTCGTTCTAACGGCAGAAGGCGTTTTAGGAAGCCCGCAAAAAGTAATGATCCCTAAAAATTTATTCGATTTTGATCTGAATCTGGTTTTAAATTTAATTGCCCACGAAATGCTGCATGTACGGCAGAAAGCTCCAGGACACGTTATTGAAGAAAAAAGCGAAAGGGAATTTCAGGCGTATTACGAAATGCTTTTCCATAAGGTTTTTCCTCAGATTCCTGAAGTATCTGATTTTTATAAAAAAGACTTCGGCAGCAAAGCCCTTGAATATTATAAAAGAATGGGCGAAGGTTCTGAACTGCAGAAAAAATATGCTGAACAGAAACTTGAAGTAGAACAGTTAATCAACTCGTTATCATGATTGTAAAACCCGAAATTTCGTGGGAAGATTTCGAAAAAATAGACATCCGCTGCGGAACCATTATTTCTGTAAATGATTTTGAGAAAGCAAGAAATCCATCTTATCAGCTCGAAATAGATTTTGGAGATTTAGGCATTAAAAAATCCTCCGCTCAGATCACTTCGTTGTATCAGAAAGAAGAATTAATTGGTCAGCAGATTTTGGCTGTCGTTAATTTTCCTAAAAAACAGATCGCCAATTTTTTCAGCGAATGTCTGGTTTTGGGTGTTTATGGTGAAAATAAAAAGATGTTACCCTTTTAACCCCTTCATTACACACAAAGAATGGAATGCAGGTAGGATAATATCTTTCAAAAAATCTAATGAAAATATTGAAACCTGTGAGGTTTTATTTCAAACAATTATTAAGAAGAAGAAAAAATGATACAGCATATTCCTATAGAAAGAGTTTTATTCCTTGATATTGAGACGGTTCCGGGATTCGGATTGTGGGAAGAATTATCGGAAGCCGAACAGATGCTTTGGGATAAAAAAACGAGATTCCAGAGAAAAGATGAGGTTTCTCCTGAAGAATTTTATGTGGAAAGAGCCGGAATTATGGCAGAATTCGGGAAAATCATCTGCATAACCATCGGAATGATCGAAAAAAACGATACCCTGAAGATCAAAAGTTTTGCGGGTGACGATGAAAAGAAGCTGCTTTTGGAATTTGGCGAAATTTTTAACAGTCCAAGACTTCGCGACGTCATTTTATGCGCACATAACGGAAAAGAATTCGATTTTCCGTGGATTGCCAGAAGATATTTAATTAATGGAATGATGCCTCCTACTCCGTTTCAGATGTTCGGAAAAAAGCCTTGGGAAATTCCGCATATCGATACGATGGAACTCTGGAAATTCGGGGATTACAAAAGCTTTGTGTCTCTGGAATTGCTGGCTCATGTTTTCGGAATACCGACTCCAAAAGACGATATCGACGGCTCAATGGTTTCATCAATCTACTACATAGAGAAAGACTTGCAAAGAATAGTTGACTATTGTGAAAAAGATGTCTTAACTTTGGCGAATGTTTTCCGGCGTATGCGTCAGGAAGATTTGTTGAAAAGGTACATCAATTTAGATTAAAAAATGAAATTTACAGACGATCAGATTGCTGACATCGGTGAGGAAATCATCGGTGTTTTAAAAACCGTGTATGACCCTGAGATTCCGGTAGACATCTACGAATTGGGGTTAATTTATGATGTTCAGATCTCCGATGAAGCGGACGTAAAAATTATCATGACGTTAACGACGCCCAACTGTCCGGTTGCAGAAACGCTTCCGCAGGAGGTAAAAGATAAAGTTGGTGAAGTGGAAAATGTAAAAAGCGTAGACTTAGAACTTACTTTCGAACCTAGCTGGAATAAAGATATGATGAGCGAAGAAGCTAAATTTGAGCTTGGAATGCTTTAAAATTTTATTTCTTTAAACAATTTTTCCATTAAAAAATAATTGGCTGTTTCATTTTGAAGCAGCTTTTTTTATTTTCCGTTTTTTCCCCATACACATTTCGTGAAATCCCTAACATTCAGATTATGAAGTTGATATAATTTTGGTTTCAGAAATCAACAGTATGAAAGCCAATACCATTATCGTATCGTTTAATAACGGAAGTGTTCCGCCACAGTATGCTTACCGATATCAGATCGTCTTTTCCGAAAAGAACGGAAATGCAGATCTGAAACTCTTCAGAGGATATGACGCGGATGAAAAAATGATTGTATCCGAACAAAGAAAATTCAATACAGAAATTTTTCTTCAGCTTCTTTCTTTAATCAGCAAAATAGAGGATTCTATGAAAGATCCGGCAATGGTGGGAGGAAGCCAGAGAATGATTGAGGTGAATTCAAGAAAAATCATGATCGAACCCAATGATGATTTTGGAATTTCTCTGTTCAACCGGTTTTTATATCTGTATCATCCCGATTTCATTAACCAGATTAATTCTAACCTTAACCTTTAAAAACCAATTATCATGGACAAAGCACCTAAAGAAATGTTTGTAGGAGTTATCAATCCTTATGCATTAACTGAAGCCATCACAGGAAGAACCTTCGACTGGAAAGACGCAAAATCTTATCAGATTCTCGAAGAAACCCTGGAAAAAAACTACGCAGAACTTTTCGACATTAAATTCAATTCTCCACTGTATGCCGGACTTGAACTTAACAGCGACAACACGGTAAAAGCTTTAAAAACCGAAGATATTAAAGTAAGAGCAACAGATAAACTGGAAACCGTAAATCTCTCGACGATTAAAACCCTGAATGACTTATCCGGTACTGGAGTAAAAGATCTGAATAAGGTTGTCGTAAAAAATGCAAGGCTGGATAAGGGTGAAGTAAAAGTTGTTTTAAACATTCCAAAACTGAACAACACTTTTAGCAATAAGCTGATCTCTCCGTCTATTAGAAATATCATTTTCGGAATGACGAATGCCAACGGATGGACTCCCGCCGGAACTTCATGGAGCGACAGAGGAAATTTCTTCAACGACGTTACGGAATACAATGACCCGATTCAGGGATCAGTGGGCAACTGTTATTTTATTGCAGCCATTGCAGCCATTGCATGGGCAGATCCTTACACCATTCAACATAAAGTAAGAGCAACCGGAACCGGAGAAGCAGACCGTACCAATGCCATCCAGTTTTTCACGAAAGGCGGAGGAAAAGATGCGGCAACAAGACTCGTGGAAGTTACTGATAATACAATCATTAACTCGTCCAACAATCCTGTGTACTGCAGAAGCAATGATGTCGCAGAAATCTGGCCGGCTGTTTACGAAAAAGCCTTTGCCAAATGGATCACGAACGTAAATGACGATAAACCGGACATTTCTAAAACCGCATTCGGAGATCCTGCCAAAGCTGTTGCACAACTTACGAACAAAACCCCGTATTATTATTACACTTCACCAAGAACAGCGCTTGATCTTTTTGGCGTGGTAAGAGAGAATTCGATGAGCTTTAAAACCATCAATCCAATGGTTGCATGGACGTACGGATCGGGAAGAGATTACACGGGTTCGAATATTGTAGGAAACCATGCTTATACCATTTTGGGATGGTCAACTTTCAATGGTAAAAACTACATCATCCTGAGAAATCCGTGGGGAGTTACCGAACCGAATGGTTTAAATTCTTATCAGGGACTCATCAGCTTCTTCGACGGAAGTTTCTGGAGACCGATCAACATGATTGGAAACGACGGAGTTTTTGCACTGGAAATCAATGCATTCAAATATTACTTTGAAGGTTTGGCTGTGACCAAATAGAACTAAAAAAATAACCTTTTTATTAACCTACCCTTCAGCTTCTGCAGATTTCGGTCTGTGGAAGTTTTTATATTTCTGTAGCAATTTCTTTATTCTCTCTTCTGCTCCACTCGCTCCATGATCCTACATACAGATTCGGGATTTTAAAGCCTGCGTAATCCAAAGCGAGAATGGTATGACAGGCCGTTACTCCGGAACCACAATGAATGATCAGATTTTCGGGTTTTCCTTCCAGTAATTTTGAATATTTTTCTCTTAAAATTTCCGGTGACAGGAAATTTCCGTTTTCATCAAGATTTTCAGAAAAAGGAATATTGATCGCTCCGGGAATATGTCCTGCAACGAGATCAATCGGCTCAGATTCACCTCTGTAACGGTACGCATCTCTCACATCAATTACCGTTGATGATTGGTTCGTTAATTCATTTTCAACGGTTTCCAGATCTGAGACAGGAAGAATCCAGTTTTCTTTCTGGATCAATTCAGCTTTTTCGAAAGATTCTTCACCGGAAGAAAACTCAACCCCTTCTTTTTCTGCATTCTGAAAACCGCCATCCAAAACCTGAACTTTATCAAAACCGAAAGCTTTCAGCATCCACCAAGCTCTTGCCGCGGCATTTGATCCGTTTTTATCATCGTAAATAACAATATGTTTATTTTCTGAAATTCCCAGACAGGAAAGTGTTTCTGCAAATTTTTTAATTTCCGGAAGCGGATGTCTTCCTCCAAAAGCAGCGTTCTCACCGATTTCAGCAAGGTCTTCATCAAGATCGATGAATCTCGTTCCTTTAATATGTTTATTCAGATAATTTTGATAAACATCTTTTCCTGCTCTTGCATCAAGAATGATAAGATTTTCTGTTGGAAGATTTTTTAGTTCTGAAGGTGAGATTATTGGTGACATTTTTTGCTTGGTTTAAATTAATATTATAGAAGTTTTCAACAAAAATAAAACCGCAGAAAATTTCTACGGTCTATTATTTTATTGATAAATGAAAATCATTGTCTGTACCAAATCCGGATGAAGGCTTTTCGCAACCGGACAATTATACGCTGTTTCTTCTATAAAAGCTTTTTCTTTGTCGGAATAAGAATTCGGAAACACAAAATTGCAAACAATTTCGCCGATTCTTCTTGGTTCGCCTTTCATAATCTTTTGAAGATTACAATAAGCACCATCAATGTTAATCTTTTTTTCTTTGCCTAAAATCGCAATGGTTGTAAGCGCACATTCTGCCAGAGAAGTTGCACACAAATCTGTGGGAGAAAATTTTTCACCTTTTCCGTGATTATCTGTCGGCGCATCGCTTTCAATAAGAGTTCCGGATTGTAAATGCTCTGCTGAACATCTCAAATCTCCAATATATGTAATTTTTGAAGTCATAATAATTAATAATAAAAGAGAACTTGTCTCAAAAATGAAAAATATCTTTCGCTTTGTTGTAAGAACTTTCAAAGTTCAGCAGATTCAGCTTATGGTCTGCTTTTTCTACGCTCATAAAGTTGATCACCTGTTCGGTCGGCATATTTCCCACCAGATCATCTTTTGCCATCGGACAGCCTCCAATTCCTTTGATGGCACTGTCGAATCTCGTACATCCCTGATCGTAAGCGGCTTTCAGTTTAGCATAAGAATCTTCATAACGGTTATGAAAATGTGCTCCAAAATTTATTTCAGGATATTTTGAAGGAATTTTTCCGAACAAAAGAGAAATGGTTTCCGGCGTTGCCACTCCCGTAGTATCAGAAAGTAAGATTTCTTTAACTCCAATTTCAGAAAATCGCTGAGCCCAGAAATCAACCTCTTCCCACTTCCACATTTCGCCGTAAGGATTTCCAAAAGCCATTGAAAAATAAATGTTTAACTGTCTGTTTTCATTTTTTACCAGTTCCAGCATTTTGATAATCTCCTGAAAAGCTTCTTCCTGATTTTTATTCGTATTTCTATGCTGGAAAGTTTCGGAAATGGAAAACGGAAAGCCGATAATATCCACCGACTGATGTTTTAATGCTTTCTCAGCTCCTCTGTAATTGGCGACAATCGCAGAAACTTTGGTATTGGATCGGGATTTATCGATGTTTTCCGCCACCTCATCAGAATCTGCCATTTGCGGAATTGCTTTCGGAGAAACAAAACTCAGACAGTCCAGAACATCAAAACCCACATCCATAAGAGAATTGATGTAATCTATTTTTTTATCAGTCGGGATGAATTCTCCCCACCCCTGCATTGCATCACGCGGACATTCTGTAAGAAACATTTTTTACATTTAGATTTTCTCAAATATAATAAAACTAAACAAGTTCTCAAGAGTTATGCAAAAACACAATAAACAACTGAATTTCATTGTTTTACACAAACAAAGACACTTCACAGAACGATTATGGAGTACAAATAAATTATTCTGAGCATCAAATTTGCTAACTTTACAGGAAATTTATACCAATATAATGAGCGCAATAGAATTCAGCCCTTTGTGGAAAGAAAAGCTACTGAACCGTTTTCTTAATTACGTAAAAATCTATTCAACCAGCGACGCAGAAAGCGAAACCACTCCTTCTACAGAAAGACAGTGGAATATCGCCAACTACATCACGGAAGAACTGAAAACGATAGGTCTTGAAAATGTATCGATCGATGAAAATGGTTATATCATGGGATACGTTCCTTCTAATCTTGAGAATAAGGACAAACCGACCATCGGATTTATTTCACATTACGATACTTCACCGGATTTCAGCGGAGAGAATGTAAAACCGCAGGTTTGGGAAAATTATGACGGAGGAGATCTGGTTTTGAATCGGGCAACAGGATTTACTTTATCGCCATCAAAATTTGAAAGCTTAAAAAAATATATCGGTCAGACCTTAATTACCACAGACGGAAATACCCTTCTTGGAGCCGATGATAAAGCAGGCTGTGCAGAAATTGTAACGGCTGCGGAATATTTAATGGCTCATCCGGAAATCAAGCACGGAAGAATTGCTGTTGGTTTTACGCCCGATGAAGAAATCGGAAGAGGAGCGCATAAGTTTGATGTGGCAAAATTCGGGGCAGAATTTGCATATACGATGGACGGCGGAGAAGTTGGCGAACTGGAATATGAAAACTTCAACGCGGCTGGAGCAGTGGTAAAAATCCACGGATTGAGCGTTCATCCGGGTTATGCGTACGGAAAAATGATTAACGCCGCTTTACTGGCTTCTGAATTTGCACAAATGCTTCCTGCCAATGAAACCCCTGCAACGACTAAAGGTTTTGAGGGTTTTTATCATTTAATGGACTTAAATGCAGATATTTCTGAGGCTAAATTGCAATACATCATCCGTGATCACGACGCTGATAAATTTGAGGCAAGAAAGAAATTCATGGAAGAAAAAGTTGCTGAATTTAACAAAAAACACGGTGAAGGAACTGCCGAAATCGAAATTAAAGAGCAGTACAGAAACATGAAGCAGCAGTTTGAAGGAAAAATGCACATCGTAGATCTTGCCGCAGCAGCGATGAAAGAAGCAGGAATCGAACCAAAGATTAAAGCAATCCGCGGAGGAACCGACGGAGCGCAGTTATCTTACATGGGACTTCCTTGTCCGAATATTTTTGCGGGAGGAATCAATTTCCACGGACCGTATGAATATGTGGCACTGGAAAGCATGGAGAAAGCGATGGAAGTGATCCTGAATATTGCGAAGGCTTAAAAATCTTATTCATATAACTAATCCGGCTTTGTTGAGCCGGATTTTTTTTATTCAAACAGAGTCTTTTCCTTTACATAATCTATATTTCCCGAATATTCAATTACATGTAATTCTGAAATATATTTTGGATGGGGTTTTGTTGACTCAAACTCTATTTCATGTAATTTTGATCTTACAGTTATTGTATCATTATAATCAAGATCCGCTGGTACAGTTGTGTAAATTTCTGCAACATCACCAATGA
The DNA here is from genome assembly GCF_003094695.1 of Chryseobacterium sp. HMWF035. NCBI lineage: Bacteria > Pseudomonadati > Bacteroidota > Flavobacteriia > Flavobacteriales > Weeksellaceae > Chryseobacterium > Chryseobacterium sp. HMWF035. The sequence goes on from NZ_QEHP01000040.1 coordinate 13,711, forward strand.
TTTTATACGGATAAATTCCATTTTGTAAACTATCAATAAACATATTCACAGAACTCTCTGTTAATTTTAATTGTATAATCCCAAATCTGTGATTGTTGGATGTTCTCAAATCATTTACATATCCTTTAAACTCAACATTATTATCTAAAACCTTGTCTCTTTTAATTCCTTCATCTGTAGAAATTATGCCCAAAAATAACAACACTACAATGAATAAAATTATTAAAATGATCATTTTGAATGCTTTTTTCATATTATTTGTATCAGAGGTTTGTCGTTTTACTACCAATTAAAACTTCTTTCAACATAAGTATTTTCAAAAAGATTCCAAGGAATACTGTCTGCATTTTTTAGAATTATATTGTTCTTTTTATGAACAAAAATTTTTATTAATTCTCCCGCATGATGATAGCCGTTTAAAACAATAGCATGACTGAATTCCGAATCCAGAAGACTTAAATATTTTTTAAACTTATCCGCTTTTTCATCCTCAAGAAAGCTTAAATCTAAATCATCAAAAATTACTGTATGATCAACTATGATTTGGGCTAAATGTTTTGCGTTATTAAAAGCTGCAAAACTCTTAAACATTTTTTCTGTAGAATTAATATCAGTCTCTACGACATCCACATACACTTTTCTTCCGGAATTTAAATAATAATCTTTCTGATATTGTTTCATTTCCTTCGGAATTTCTATTTCGTCTCTTCTGAAAGCTCTTTTCCATTCATCTATTTTAGACAGAATATTATCCTCTGAATATGCCCATAGAAACGAATAAATCTTATTGTCTTTTTCAAAATAATCATCAATATGCAGATCTTCATTCCGATCATAAAAAATCCAGGAGCTTGTATAGTTGAAAAGGATTGATTCATCTAAAATTTTAGATAAAAAATAATTTTTCTCATCAATAAAGAATCTCATTTGTATATCTTTTGACTGTTGCAAATTAAACAAAAAAACCACTACAATAGCAGTGGCTTCACAATATTTAAGCCCTCTTCACAATACAAATTTTTTGCTTATAATGCTTCTATGATCCACTGACACAAAATTATTCTGAAATTTTATAAATTAATGGCGTGATTTTTGACGATAAACTATAAAAAACATTCTTATAAATGAAAAAGAGATTATATTCAGCAGCATTGATTCTTTTATTGGGAATCGGTGTATCTGCACAAAAAACAAATTCTGTAAAGCAGGAGGTAAAAAAAGATGCTAAAGCCGTAGGTAAGGCTGCCAAAGACGGCGCTGAATGGACCGGCAAAACCGCAGAAAAAGGTTATGATGCAACCAAAAAAGGTGTTAAAAAAGCAACAAAATGGACCAAAAAAACGGCTAAAAAAAGTGCAGATGCGGTAGACAAATCCTACCAAAATGTAAAAGCAGACATTAAGAAAGATTAATTACTTAAAAAACCACCGCTATTGCAGTGGTTTTTTTAATATCTAAATAATAAGATTATCTATCCTTGCTGATTTCCCAAAAAAGCGTCCCAACCCTGCGCCGTTAAAGCAACCAATTGGTTAGAACCTCTCGCCACCATAAAATTTCCGTCTTCTTTTTCAACGGCATGACCAATAATGGTAAAATCCGGGTGGTTTTTAATTTTATCAAAATCATTTGGCGAAATCGTGAATAATAATTCGTAATCCTCTCCTCCGCTTAAAGCTGCCATCACAGGATTTAAATTGAATTCATCCGCTGTTGTAATCGTTAAATTATCCATCGGAATTTTTTCTTCATACAATCTGAATCCTACTTTCGACTGATCTGAAAGGTGAAGAATTTCAGAAGCCAGACCATCAGAAACATCAATCATAGAAGTTGGCTTGATATCCAGTTGTTCTAAAATTCCTTTTACGTCGGTTCTTGCTTCAGGCTTCAACTGTCTTTCCAGAATATAATCGTAGCCTTCCATTTCCGGCTGCATATTCGGATCGGCTAAGAAAACAGCATGTTCTCTTTCCAGAATCTGAAGTCCCATATAAGCGCCCCCTAAATCTCCGGTTACCACCAAAAGATCGTTTGGTTTTGCCGTACTTCTTTTCACAATATGTTCATCATTCTCCATTCCGATTGCCGTAATACTCATTACCAAACCGGCATTGGAACTCGTTGTATCTCCGCCAATTAAGTCAACTTTATATCTTGCGCAAGCGGTCTGAATTCCGGAATAAATTTCTTCCAGAGCTTCCACCGGAAAACGATTGGAAACGGCAAGAGAAACCAAAATCTGAGTTGGCGTTGCATTCATTGCTGCAATATCACTGAGATTTACAACAACCGCTTTGTACCCTAAATGTTTCAAAGGAACGTATCCCAGATTAAAATGAATACCTTCTGCCAAAACATCTGTCGTAAGAACTACTTTCTTATTTCCGGGATTAATTACTGCCGCATCATCTCCCACTCCAAGCTCCGAAGATTCATTGGATAGAGGAAAATGCTCCGTTAAATGTTTAATTAAACCAAATTCTCCCAGTTTGGAAATTGGCGTTAATTCTGGATCTTTATCTTCAAACATAAATTAAAATATAATTGATGATTAATAACTGATAAATGATGGTTAAAATCAGGCATCATTTACCAATTATCATTTATTTAGTAAATACTGCAGGATCAACATTTTCCGGACGGAAAGGAAGTTTTTTAAAATCTTCTCTTGTTAAAATTACCGTTTCCGGAGATTTATATTTGTTCATGGCTTCCACCACATCATCGGGTGGCGTTGTCATTTTTCTCAGCATCGTATCGATCCACACTCCCGTTGCTTCTGAAGTTGCACAATGCTCTCCGTCTGTTGTATAAAATTTGTGTACAAAACGGTAAATAGAACAGTCATCTGCACAGCCGTCAATTTCAAGACTTACGATCACCGTCTGGTCTGCAAATATTTCTTTGAAGAAAGAAAATCTTTCGTGCATGATTACCGGACCGATTCCCCATCGGCTCATTTGGGTAACGCCCATTTTTTCCTGCTTCATAAAAGCCATTCTGGTTTGCGCACAATATTGTACGTAAGATGAATTTGCCAGATGTTTGTTGGCATCAAGATCGCTCCAGCGAACTTCAAATGTATGGTAGAATTTCATTTACTTTTTGTTTTAAAATATAAATTGTATTATTTTTTCCAACCACAAAAGGCACAAAAGCTATTTAGAATGATCTCCATGCTTGTCATTCGGTAGGAATCTAAGCAGCACTATTCAAAAAAACTCAGTTGAGATTCCTCCGGAATGACAAACTGAATGAATATTGGAAATCAAAAGATTAAATATGCTAAAGTCATTTTTGTAGTCAATAATTTCACTGTAAAAATGAAAAATTATATTCTTCAAAATTACTCAAATAAGATGGTTTATAAAAATTGTAGTTTTGCAAAAGTAATCTTGAGCATAAGATTAAAAGTATTATGAAGCAAATTATCATTATCGGAGGTGGCGCAGCAGGTTTTTTCGCAGCATCGAATCTGGACGAAACAAAATATAAAATTACCATTCTTGAGCAGAATTCGGATGTTCTTCAGAAAGTAAAAATTTCGGGAGGAGGACGCTGTAATGTGACTCATGCCTGTTTTGATCCCAGAGAACTGGTACAGTTTTATCCCCGCGGAAACAAGGAATTGTTGAGTGTTTTCACCAAATTTCAGCCGGGAGATACGATGGATTGGTTTGAGCAGAGAAATGTTCCGTTAAAAATAGAAAATGATAACCGTGTTTTTCCGGAAAGCAATTCTTCGCAGACGATCATCAATACTTTTCTACATGAAATTCAGCAGAAAAACGTTGAAGTGAAAACCAAATGTTCTGTAAAAGAAATTGAAAAATCAGGAGAAAAATATATCGTTAAGACCAGTTTAGGTGATTTTGAAGCTGATTTTATCATTTATACAACCGGAAGTTCGCCCAAATCTCTGAAAATGATCGAAAATTTAGGTCATAAAATTGTTGATCTTGTTCCCTCGCTTTTTACTTTTAACATTAAAGATGATTTGCTGAAAGATTTAGCCGGAACAAGCTTTGAAATGGCGGAAACTTCTATTCCAAAGTTAAAAACCGAAGAAAGCGGACCTTTACTTATTACGCATTGGGGACTTTCGGGACCTGCCATTCTGAAAATTTCAGCTTGGGAAGCGATCAATCTGGCGAAAGTAAAATACAATTTTGAAATTGAGGTAAATTTTATCTCAAAAGATATTGATAATGCGGAAGAATTGTTTCTAAACTTCAAACAATCCAATCCAAAGAAAACCATCGGGCAATCAAAGATTTTTGATATTACCAATCGATTCTGGCAGAGAATTCTGGAGGTTTCAAAAGTGGATCTGAATAAACAGGTTGCCCAGATTTCAGGAAAAGAAATGCAGACCATTCTTGAAAATCTATGCAAAAAGAAATTTAATGTCACCGGAAAATCGACTTTTAAAGATGAATTTGTAACGGCGGGAGGCGTTGATTTAAAGGAAATTAACTTTAAAAATATGTCTTCTAAAATTTTGCCTACCTTTTACGTTGCCGGAGAAGTGCTAAATATTGATGCGGTAACCGGCGGATTTAATTTTCAGGCGTGTTGGAGTGAAGCATGGCTGATTGCGCAGGATTTGAATCTGAAATAATAATTTAAACACAAATTGCACGAATCTTTTTTTCACTAATTACACAAATTATTTGTGACCATTTGTGAGAAATTGGTGACATTAGTGTTTAGATAAACACAAATTACACGAATCTTTTTTTCACGAATTACACAGATTATTTGCGACCATTTGTGAGAAATTAGTGACATTGGTGTTTAGATAAAAAAACGAATTGCGCGAATTTTTTCATGAATTACAAAAAACATTTGTGATCATTTGTGAGAAATTTGTGATATTAGTGTTTAAAAACAAAAAATGCTTTCCGTCAAAAAAAATATTTCGAACACCTTTAAAATCCTTTTGATGATCGGGTTTGGATATTTCTTTTGGCTGATGCTGAAAATTACGTTAGAATATATTCCGTTGCGCTCTGATGTGAGTTTTTTAATGATCAAACAGACGGAAATTACCAACAGACCGGAATATCTTTATTTTTTTTACACTCACGTCTACACAAGCATTTTTGTTTTGCTGAGTGGATTTTTAGCGATTCTCAGAAAAGATTTCGGCATAAAAAATTTCCACAAAAACACCGGAAAGATCTACATTTTTCTGATTTTGCTTTTCGCGGCTCCGTCTGGAATTTATATGGGAATTTTTGCCAACGGCGGAATTTTATCGAAGGTTTCCTTTGTAATTCTAGGCTGTTTGTGGTGGTTTTCCACTTTTAAAGCCTATCAGTTAGCCCAACAGAAAAAATTTAAAGAGCATAAACAATGGATGTGGCGTAGTTTTGCGCTGACACTTTCCGCGGTAACATTAAGAATGTGGAAGGTAATTATTGTATATTTATTCCACCCGAATCCGATGGATGTTTATCAGATCATAGCATGGTTGGGCTGGATTCCGAACATCTTATTAATTGAATATTTAATTGCAAAAAAATACATATGAAAATTTTAAAATTATCGTTAATTTCCTTATTTACAATTGGTTTAACCGCCTGTAAAAAGGATGTAAAAACAACAGATCCTTCAAAAGACAGTCTTGCGGCAAAGAAGGATTCTGTAGTTGTTCCCGAAGTTTACAAAGAATATTACGGAATTTATATGGGCGATTTTGCCGGAAAAGGAATGGTAACCTCCGAAGACGGCGAAACGTATGAAGGTGAAATTTATAAAAGAATTGCCCTGAAAATCAACAGGATTACCAAAGACAGTGTATACGGACAAAGTATTGTTGATGGAAATCAAAGACCATTCAGAGGAGTTTTTAACGAAACTTCAAAGTCCTTTATTCTGGATGAACCCGGAAATGATAAAACAGACGGAAGATTTGAGGTAAAATTAAACAACGACAGTCTTACCGGAAGCTGGAATGCCTTCAATAAATCGGCGGTAAAAGCTCCGAATAAGATTTTAAAGCTTGTGAAAAAAGAGTTTGTATACAACCCGAATTTCATGCTGAATGAAAACAATGACCTCATCGATTGGGAAAATCCGAAAGATTTCGTAGAAAAATATACCGACGAAGAAACCGGAAAAACGGAAACCTACACAGAATCTAAGAACAGAATTGCATCAGATGCTGTTTTCAAAATCAATGCTTCCAAGCAGAAACTAACGGAAAAAGATCTTAAAAACCTTAGAAAACTGGATATGGAAATCATTAAAAACGCAGTCTTCGCGAGACACGGTTATGCTTTTAAGAAGCAAACGTACCGAAATTTCTTTGAGCAGACCGACTGGTATATTCCGGTTTCCAATAATGTAGACCGCGAGCTTTCTCCTCTTGAAAAGGAAAACGTAGCTTTACTGAACCGCTTCATTAAATACGCTGAAGATAAATACGACAGTTTCGGAAGGTAGTTTAATAATTAAGAGATTCTTCGACAAGTTCAGTATGACACGTGTCAATTATTCTGCTGCAATAATAGTTGGTATTCGAAATGTTATCCGGAATTCAAAGAAGGACTCATTAACTTAAACCATTCATTTTCTGAAATTTAACAAAAATAAAAAGCAATAAACATCCAACTAAGTAACACAGAATATCAATCCACGAAAACGAATTTCCGATCACGATATACATCAGGCTTCCTTTCTGGAAGCCTAATTTTTCAGCAATATTGAAATATTGGGCAAATTCTATCAGAAAAGAAAAAATCAGGATACTGAGAATCAATTTTTTATTATCTTCAATTCTGAAAAATGTTTTGATGAAAGTATAGATCAGCATCACAACAATCACATCTCCGAGATAGGCTCTCACAAAGAAAATGTTTTTGAGTTTGGTGGCGATTAAAACTTCCGTCAGAAATATAAAAACGGTAGCCAGAAAATATGTATAATTAAATGTAAACCGAAATGCCAATCCTTTTTCTTCCACTTGTAGTCCTTTTTATGTATTATGTAGGTTTTATAACCCTTACAAAATTAAAAATAAAGCAGATTGATAACGATAACAAAACTCATTTTCTGAGATTTTTTTCAGGGTTTATCGTGATGGCTCTTCTTGCTTTATTGATTTTACTGATGAGATGGATCATCACACCACATCAACCCAATGATTTTCACTGATTATTATTAAAAAATCAATTTTCATTCGGCTTTATTTTTGATGCTTTAAAAATATTATTTCTCATAACACATTTATATGAAAAAGCTGATTATTTTTTTAGGCTTATGGTTAAGTTTCTCATTATCTGCACAGACCAAGCAGTATAATTCCGTAAAAGAACTTCCGGATTACGCTGTTCTAAGGACGAAAATGAAACTTGATGATGTCTACACCAAGACAGATACTCCCGCGGAATTTCCCGGTGGAATGGAAACGTTCAAAAGGGAATTTTCAGAAAAAATGGACGTTATCGATGTAAAATCAAAAAAAATAAATACTCGAGTTTATTTGATTGTCGAAAAAACAGGCTATGTAAGATATGTAACTGCATTAGGAGACGATCCAAAACACTCCAAAGCCGCAGAAATTGCTGTAAGAAGGCTTTTTGTAAAATGGAAACCCGCAACAATCAAAGGGGAACCGGTAAGATTTCTTTATACTTTTCCGCTTACTTTGAAGAAATTTTAAATTTCGTTTGCAATTAAAATTTATTTTTGCAAAAACTTTAATGATGAAAATAATTCCATTTTTAGCTGTATTTTTTCCTATGCTTATCTTTTCTCAGGAACAACCCATCCAAACAACTCAGCTTAACGAACTTTTAATTACTGAAAAAAATGGCAGGGCGACGATTGATGCAGAAAAGCCGGCAACATTTCCTCTTGGGGTAACAGTATTGAGAAATACAATCGCTAAAAACTTCAGAATGCGAAAAGTACACAGTAATGCTGAAACAGAATCCTGTTCAATTACTTTTTTAATTGATAAAGAAGGTTTTGTGACAGAAGTAAAGGCATACGGAGACAATGAGAGCTTTAACAGAGAAGCTGAAAGAGCTCTTTTAAAAATTAAGGCATAATACTGAAAAATAGTTGGTAGAATCCTATCAAAAACTCATTGTTAGGCTGTTTGGAGGAAGTTTTATGAAACGTGTTTCATAAAACTT
>NZ_QEHP01000041.1:0-16995 GCF_003094695.1 Chryseobacterium sp. HMWF035
TTTTCATATAACCGCTGCTTAAAAACTTAATAAAAAAAGCCATCCCGGAAGGATAGCTTTATTATATTGTATGTAAAAATCTTTTTATTTTGAAGTTTTAGCACCTTTCCATGTTCCGGCTCTTGTAGGCGTAGGAACTGCATTAGACCATGTTCCCGTAGCTTTTTTGTCTTCTCTTGTGAAAGTTCCTCTGAATTCGCCATCTTCAGGAAAACCGATCGTTGCAACAAGATCTCCGGATTCGCTAAGATGTCCTGAAATATAATAGTTTTCTGTCGTCTGATCAGAATGTAATGTTCCGGTTACTTTTCCGTCGGTAGCTACCACTACATTCCAGTCGCCTTTTTCGGTTCCTTCGTACGTTCCCGCCCAGGTTCCGATGAAATCATAAATTGTATCTTCATCTTTGCCACAACCAACGAATAAGAAAGCTGTTAATAAAAGTAAAAATATTTTCTTCATAGTTTACAAGTAGTTAAACAATATTTGTGGAGAATACGGGGATCGAACCCGTCACCTTTAGACTGCCAGTCTAACGCTCTAGCCAGATGAGCTAATTCCCCCTGTTTTTTCTTCAAAATTCCGAAGCCGTACAAAAGTAAGTATTTAAACCACATATACAAACATTTTATTACATTTTCTTTAAAAACTGATGGAAATATCTGTAAATATTTTAGCAGAAATGATTTTTTTAAGACCAAATAAAAAACGCATACAGAAATGAATCCGTATGCGCTTTTCTTTTTACTTTTATTGTCAGAATTTATTTCCAACCGCCGCCGAGAGCCTGATAAAGCTCTATTCCGGCTTTCATTTTACTGTACTGTGCATTGGCAATATTCAATTCTGCATTTAAAGAATTAACACTTGCATTCAGTACCTCAAGATAATTCGCCATTCCGTAGTTTACTAATTCCTGAGAATAGTTTACGGAATTTTTATAATTCACCAGTTCTTTCTGTTTTAAATCGATGTACTGATCCTGAACGGAATACACTCTTATGGCATCAGAAACTTCTTTTCCTGCGGTAAGAATGGCTTTTCGGAAATTCAGATAAGCGGTTTCCTGATTAGCAAGACTTACTTCGTAATTGGTTCTGATGGCTCTTTTGTTCAGCAACGGCTGTGCAAGACCTGCAACAACGTTCGCAAATAAAGAATTGACACTGAAAAGGTGATCGATATCCACCGACTGAACGCCTCCGCTTCCTGTTAATTTTAAAGTCGGATAAAACTGTGCTTTTGCAGAATTTGTCAGTTCGAAAGCATTCATCAGATTATATTCCGCTCTTTTTACATCCGGTCTGTTGGATAACAGTTGTACAGGATATCCTAATTTAAGATCAATCGGAACATTCTGATTTTCCAAAGATGAACGTTCAATGGTATGAGATGGCTCTCCCATCAGAAGACTCATGGTGTTCTCCAGCAACTGAATCTGTGTATCAATATCAATCAACAAAGATTTTGCGTTGTACACCAAAGCTTCACTCTGCTGAACTGCAACTTCCGTTAAAGTTCCCGCCGTCTTCAATGCTTTTGTCGTCTCTAAATTCTGCTCACGTACTTTAATGGTTTCTGTGATGATTCTTTTCTGGGCATCATAGGTAAGCAACTGATAATATGATGAAGCCACAGAAGCAATAAGGTCTGTTTTTACGGCTTTATGAGCTTCCACAGTCCCTAAATATGTTGCTAACTGCGCTTTTTCCTGTGCTCTGAGTTTTCCCCAAATATCGGCTTCCCAACCAAGACTTGCCGTAATATCGAACTGATTTACATATCGTCTTTCTCCGATAATCTGCCCAAACTGGGTATTGATAGACTGGGTCTGGAATGTATAATTCGGTCCTATTGATAAGGTTGGCTCATACGCTGCCTTGCTTTGTTTTAAATAAGATTCTGCTGAAGAAATACTCTGTAAAGCAATTCTGATGTCCAGATTATTTTCCAAAGCCTTTGTAATATGTCCCTGAAGAACAGGATCTGTGAAGATTTCTTTCCAGGAAACATTCGCGATATTGGTGCTGTCTGTAGGAAGCATATCTGTACGGTAGAGTTTTTCGTCTACCACATTATCCGGTCTCTGGTATTCTTTTCTCGCCATACACGATGATACGGCGGCAAGAACAGCGACTGAAAATGTTATTCCTTTTATGATGTTTAAAATACTCTTCATTATTTGAAGTTTAAGGTTTAAAGATCAGGGCTTTTCAGTTTTTAGTTATTATTTAAACTTTACATCAAAAACCCCGAACTCACTTAATTTTATTCTGCTAAATTGATTTCTTTCGGTTTGATCGGTTTTACTTTCTCCTGTAGATATTCAAAAATGACATATAAAACAGGGATCACGAAAAGTCCTAAAATAGTTCCTATCAACAAACCGATTGCTGCACCTGTTGCGATGGATCTGTTTCCTACCGCCCCGATTCCGCTTGCCAAAACCAATGGCAATAAACCGAAGATGAAGGCAAATGAAGTCATCAGAATCGGTCTTAATCTCGCTTTAGCCGCATTAATTGCCGACATAACGATGGTTTCACCGTGATGTCTTCTCTGAACGGCAAATTCCACAATCAAAATCGCATTCTTTGCTAATAAACCGACCAACATAATCAGGGCAATCTGGAAATAAATGTTATTTTCCAAGCCCATGATTTTCTGCCCGAAATAAGCTCCCATCACTCCAAGAGGAAGAGAAATCACTACAATTAAAGGAAGAATATAACTTTCATACTGTGCAGAAAGAATGAAATAAACGAAGATTAAACTCAATCCGAAGATCAAAACTGTCTGAGATCCGGAATTTAACTCCTCTCTTGAAAGCCCTGTAAATTCTACATCATAATTCTGGTTCAGGGTTTCTTTCGCTACCTGCTGCACTGCTGAAATAGCATCTCCGGAACTGAATCCCGCAGAGTTTGCTCCTGTAATTTTCACTGAAGTAAAGAGGTTATAACGGCTCACCGACTGTGGTCCGTAAGCTTTGGTAAGCGTTACAAACTGTGAAATCGGCGACATGGCTCCGGAACCTGTTTTTACGTAGAGTTCGTTCAGGTTTTCAATATTCTGTCTGTTTTCAGGAAGTGCCTGAACCATTACCCTGAACTGTTTTCCGTATTTTGTAAAATCGGCTGTATAAACTCCTCCAATGTATCCCTGCATCGTTGCTAAGATATCACTTACAGAAACTCCCAACTGTTTAGCCAAAGGAACATTGATCTTCATTTCATACTGAGGATATTTTGTATTGAATGAGGTCTGGGCAAAATCGATTTCCGGTCTTTCGATCAGTTTCCCGATAAATTCATTGGTTTTTGTATCTAAATCTGCATATTCTCCTCCTGATTTGTCTAAAAGCACCATTTCAAAACCGGCACTGCTACCAAAACCGGGCACACTCGGCGGCTGGAAGAAAACCACTTTTGCATCCTGAACTTTTCCTGAAATTCCGAATAATTTTTTCGTAATGTCTTCAGAAGTCTGTCCGTCTTTTTTACGGTCTTCAAACGGTTTTAGTTTAATGAAAGCCAAACCGTTGTTGCTTCCGTTTCCGGATAAGAATCCTCTACCGGTGGAAATCGTAACGTTCTGTACTCCGGGAACTTTTAAAGCGTTTGCCTGAAGCGTCTTCAATGCATTGTAGGTTCTTTCCATAGATGCTCCCGGAGGAAGCTGAACATCGGTAAAGATAATTCCGCGGTCTTCCGTAGGTACGAAACCTTTTTTCATGGTAGAACTCGCCCAGTATAAAATTCCGCCTGTTACAGCAAAAATAATCAGCGTAACCCATTTATGTCTCAGTAAGAAGATGAATCCTCTTCCGTAACGTTCTGTTGTTGTTTTAAAAGCAATATTGAATTTATAGAAAAACTTCTGAATGAAATTTAAATTCTTATATTCTTTATGGTGCGCATCGTGAGGTTTTAAGAATAATGAACATAAAACCGGACTCAACGTCAATGCATTGATCGCAGAAATAATAATCGCTACAATAAGAGTGATCCCGAACTGCTGATAAAAGACTCCGGTAGGACCTGTAATGAATGTTACCGGAATAAATACAGATGCCATTACCAAAGTAATTGAAATAATTGCTCCTGTAATTTCGTCCATTGCTTCCACGGTTGCTTTTTTGGCATCCGAAATACCGTGTTCCATTTTGGCATGAACGGCTTCGACGACGACAATCGCATCATCCACAACAATACCGATCGCAAGAACCAAAGCAAATAATGTTAACAGGTTTAATGAATATCCGAATAAATTCAGGAAGAAAAAGGCTCCCACAATAGAAACCGGAACCGCAATTGCAGGAATTAAGGTAGATCTGAAATCCTGCAAGAAGATATATACCACGATGAAAACCAAGATGAACGCCTCAATTAAGGTATGAACTACTTTTTCGATAGAAGCATCCAAAAACTCGTTCGTATCAAAGTTGAAGGTGTATTTAATTCCTTCCGGAAAACTTCCTTCGGCTGATTTCAGATATGATTTAATGTTTTTAATAATATCCTGCGCGTTGGAACCCGGTGTCTGGAAAATCCCCATACTGATGGAAGGATTGTTTCCGTTTTCCCCGATTCCGGTGTAAGACTGTCCTGCCAATTCTACTTTGGCAACGTCTTTTAACATTAAATTCTGTCCGTCTGGTAAAGATTTAATGATGATATTATCGTACTGTTCCTTATCGTTGAATTTCCCTACATATTTAATGATATATTCGAAAGAGCTTCCGCTGTTTTGTCCGATAGAACCTGCGGCAGCTTCTCTACTCTGCTCATTGATGGCATTGGTAACATCGGTAGGCGTTAATCCGTAAGCTGCCATTTTAGCAGGATCCAGCCAGATTCTCATCGAGTAATTTTTACCTCCGAAAACATTGGCATCTCCTACTCCGTTAATCCTTTTTAAGTTAGGAATAACATTGATGTTCAAAAAGTTCTGAAGATATACATCATCCAGATCTTTATTTTCAGAATAGAAAGACATATACATTAAAGCACTTGTCTGCTGTTTCTGCGTAACTACTCCGGAACGTGTTACTTCACTTGGAAGTAAAGGAGTTGCTCTTGCGACACGGTTTTGTACGTTTACCGCCGCAATGTCCGGATCAATTCCCTGCTTAAAAAATACCTGAATCTGTGCAGAACCGTCATTTCCGGCAGATGAAGTAATATAATCCATTCCTTCCACCCCGTTAATCTGTTCTTCCAAAGGAACAACCACACTTTTCATTACGGTTTCTGCGTTCGCTCCGGTGTAGTTTGCCGAGACACTTACCGTCGGCGGCGCAATATCAGGATACTGCGTTACGGGTAACGAGATCAGTCCTAAAACACCGAGAATCACAATTAAAATTGAGATTACGGTAGATAAAACCGGTCTGTTGATAAAATTTTTAATCATTAGAATTTCGGTTTTATAGATTGAACAAGACTATCCATTTTCACAGGTTTCTTTATCACGGCAGTTCCCGGTTTCAGACCTCCGATTCCTGCAGCAACTACGGTTTCCCCTTTGTTGACTCCGGATTTTATCAATGCCATATTGTCGATTCTGTCGATCACATTAATCACCACATTTTTTGCAGTGTCTTTGTCCACTTTATATACGTAAACAATTCCCTGCTGTTCGTAAGTTGCACTTTCCGGAACTACCAGAACATTGTCGTAACGTTGAGGGAATCTTATGGTTCCGCTGTTTCCGTTGCTTAAAAGTTTCTGCGCATTGGTAAACGCAACTCTGAACTGGATGGTTCCCGTTGTAGGATCGATCTGTCCTGTAATTGCTTCTATTCTTCCTTTCTCAGGATAAAGACTTCCGTTGGCAAGCTGTAATTCCACCATCGGAAGGTTTTTTATTTTTTCGGGCATAGATGCACCCGGAGATTTTTCAAGGAAATCAAAATATTCTTTTTCATTCATTGAAAAGTAGGCATAAATCTGAGAAGTATCTGAAATGGTGGTTAAAGGAGTCTGATCTGAAGGGCCCACCAAACTTCCCACTTTTAAAGGAAGCTTTCCGATTACTCCGGAAATAGGCGCACGAATAACAGAATATTCGATATTGGCTTCTACTCCTTTATAATTGGCAACTGCCTGACTTTTAGCAGCCTGCGCCTGTTTTAGCTGCGCCTGAGCCTGTGCTAAATTTGCCTGTGCGCTCTGTAACTGAACATTGCTGATGATATTTTTCTGAACCAGCGGTTTAAGTTTGTTCACTTCAACATTTGCCGCCGCAACAGCAGCCTGAGCTGCCGCAATATTGGATTCTGCAGCACTGATTCCTGCTTTTGAAGCCGCTGCATTTTCGTTCAGAATATTGGTTTCCAGACGGAAAAGCGGCTGTCCTTTGGTTACGTATTGTCCTTCATCCACCAAAACCTGAGTAATATAACCCTGAATTTTAGCACGGACATCGTTATTAACTTTCCCCTGAATGGTAGCCGGAAAAGTCTGATAGCCCACTATATTTTTCGCCTCCACATTTACGACAGGATACGGTTTCGGACCGTCCTGTTTGGGAGCTTCTTTTTTGCAGGCTGTTAAAGAAAGAGCTGCAACAGAAAGTATAACTAGCTTATTATTCATTTTTATAGTTTATTAAGAGATTCCTGAATATTTTTAATGTTCCTGTTTAAAAGAGCTTTATAAGCATCCATCTTTTCATTGTAATCGTCATGATTTTTTTTAAAATTGTCTAAATCATCCAGTAGTTGTAATTCGTCTTGCATTTTTTGAACTATTTTTTCAAATCTTATCTTCTTATAACCGTCATTGATGAAAAAATACCGTTTCCTCTCGTCCATTTTGTTGTGATCTACGATGAGCTCTGCGTTCAGCAGTAAAGAAATACTTGTGGAGACCGAACTTTTGCTCGCGGAAAGCACTTCCACAAACTCATCAAAAGTAATGCCCACTTTATCATAATCGAATAAAAGGTACGCGTAAATCTTTGAAGCTAACGGCGGAAGGCTGAAAATGGTACCGTAGAACTTTACGGCATTCTGAAAAATTTTTTCATCAATTTCTATACTCTTATGCATTGTATATAAATTTGAAACAAAAATAGAAATTAGTTCTGAACTAAACGAACAAACCTGATAGAGTTTATAAATATCAGGCTTTTTAAAATTTCAATGAAAACGGATTTAACTTTTGGACTAAAAAATAATCTTCTCAAAGGCTTTTCTTACGCCTCCCGCGAGAACAACTTCACCGCAGTAGCTGTAGCCTTTGTTCTCAAGAATTTTCAGCATCGGAATATTATCATAGTTGGTATCAACCTTAATGCTCTGAATTCCATGAGATCTGGTGAATTCTTCAATATGGTCGAAAAGAATTTTTACCATTCCCTGTCCTGCAAATTTTTCATCTACAGCAACTCTGTGGACCACGACGAATTCTCCGTTACTTAGCCAGGCTCCTTCAATGGTGCTGTATGCGGGTTCATCATTCAGGATTAAAGCAACGTAAACAGAAATTTCTCCATTTACCGTCATTACATATCCGAAACCTTTTGCAATATCGCTTTCCACGGTTCCCAAATTCGGGTAACCTTCCTGCCATTGCGTACTTCCGTCTTTTCTTCTTCTTTCGATTGCCTGCTGCAGAATATTCCAGATTATATCTCTGTCTTCAATTTCTGCTCTTCTCAGCTTAATTTCCTGTGCCACGTTTATTCTATTGATTTTAAGTTTGTTTATTAAGAATCAGCTTTATTATTTCTGTATCTGATCTTTAAAAATATCATCACAATCAGCATAATTAACATTAAAACGTTTGTAATCCAAAGAGGTTTTGCATCCTTCATCATTCCGTAAACAGCCCAAAGCAAAGCGTTTAAAGTAAGAAATGATAAAGTGACCATTGAAAGGTCTTTTCCGGATTTTGTCTTCCATAATTTGATTACCTGTGGCAAAAAAGAAATGGATGAAATTAATGCTCCCGAATAACCAATTATCTGCTCTATCATATTAGTATTTTTTGAATTATAACTTAAATATAATAAAAATAAAACAAAGATTAAACGTTAAACCACACTTATTTTATTGAAACAGAACGGTTTTTTATGCTAATTATTTCATGCAAACATATCATTATCAGACAAATAAAAAACCGAAAACTAATGATATTAATTTTCGGTTCGAAGTAGTAAAATTTAAAATTATGAAATTGTTTTTGTTAATTTTCACTTTGCTGAAGATATGCATCGATAATTTCGAATGCTTTTTTCTCATCTTCAAGTTTCACCATTACTTTCAGCGATGTCGCCGTGGGCGTGGTTGTAAAAGTAAGGTAATTGTTTTCTACTGAATTTTTAATCTGCGCATCATCCAGTTTAGACTTTATCAATTGGATTTCTGCAGGTTTGTCACTTTCAAAAACTGATACTCTTGTACTTCTTTCCATATTCTATCTCGTTTGAGTATCTAAATATATAACGTTTTTTTGAAAATCACAAATTTCAGCTTTTAAATTTTATGAATATTATTTTCGATTTTATCTAAAGCGATCTGAATTTCTTCTTTCGTAACGTTCAGATGCGGTCTGAAGCGAAGTGACTGATCTCCACATGAAAGGATGATCATTCCGTCGTTCCAAAGCTCGTCTCTTAATGCATTTCTCTGCTCAGAAGTCGGAAGATCGATGGCGCACATCAGTCCTCTTCCTCTTGCATTGGATAGTTTTTCAGGATATTTTTCCGCAAGACCGATTAATCCGTTCAGCAAATATTCTCCTACCACTCTTGCATTTTCCACAAGGTTTTCCTTTTCGATAACTTCCATTACCAACTGGAAACGTAGCATATCGATAAAGTTACCTCCGAAAGTGGAATTAATTCTTGAGCTTTCTCTGAAAACATTGTTCGGAACTTCATCAAATTTTTCTTTATTGGCTAAAACTCCGCAAACCTGCGCTTTTTTACCGAAAGAAATAATATCCGGTTTTGCTGTAAAATGTTCAAATGCCCACATTTTACCTGTAATTCCGATACCGGTCTGAACTTCATCAAAAATTAAAAGAATATCATGCTGATCGCAGATTTTTCTCAATCCCATTAAAAATTCGTCTCTGAAATGGTTGTCTCCTCCTTCAGCCTGAATCGGCTCAATGATGATACACGCCACTTTATCAGGATTCATTAAAATCGCTTCTTCGATATTTAATAAAGCCAGTCTTTCATTTTTAATGGTTTCTTCCAAATTCTCCTCCGTGATCGGGAAAGTAAGTTTAGGATTTAGGATTCTTGGCCAGTCGAACATCGGGAAATACTGATATTTTCTGGGATCTGAAGTGTTGGTTAAACTTAAAGTATACCCGCTTCTTCCGTGGAATGCCTGTCTGAAATGAATACAGATTCCTGCTTCCACATCAAGACCTTTTTCGAAATTTTTACGCGTTTTCCAGTCGAAACACGCTTTCAGAGCATTTTCCACACCTAAAGTTCCGCCTTCGATAAAGAAAGCATACTGCAATTCTTCAGGAATTACCACTCTTTCGAAAACTTCTAAGAAATGCGCATATTCCTCAGAATACACATCTGCCAAAGTGGGTTTGTTTACCGCCATTTTTCCCAGCCATGCCGATTTCTCAACGATATAGGGATGATTGTAACCGATGGATGCCGAAGCAAACATGGAAAACATATCTAAATATTCTCTGTCTGTAAGTTTATCATATAACCATGATCCGTGGGATTTTTCAATATCCATCACGAAGTCGAAACCATCTGCCAAAACGTGTCTGCCAACGGTTTCTTTTACTTTATTTGCTTTTATTTCAATTGTTTGTTCCATTTTTAAATAAAAATCTTAGGGGTGATTAAAATTTAATAATAATTTGAGACTTAAAAACCGGGACTTTAGATTTTTAAACTCATGAATGTTAGTTTTTTTAAAGATCAAACTTTATTCCCTGTGCTAAAGGTAAGTTTGTCGTATAATTGATGGTATTGGTCTGTCTTCTCATATAATACTTCCAAACATCTGATCCGGATTCTCTTCCGCCTCCGGTTTCTTTTTCTCCACCGAAAGCTCCGCCGATTTCCGCACCTGAAGTTCCGATGTTTACATTGGCAATTCCACAGTCTGAACCTGCATGAGAAAGGAATAATTCTGCCTCTCTTAAGTTCTGCGTCATGATTGCAGACGACAATCCCTGAGGAACATCATTCTGGATGGCAATTGCTTCTTCTAAAGTTTTGTATTTGATTAAATATAAGATGGGTGCGAAAGTTTCATGCTGAACGATTTCATAAGAATTCTTTACTTCAGCGATACATGGTTTTACGTAGCAACCCGATTCGTATCCTTTTCCTTTCAGAACTTCACCTTCCACGATGAATTTTGCACCTTCTTTTTTGCCTTTTTTGATGGCTTCCTGATACATATTTACCGCATCGGTATCAATAAGCGGTCCCACATGATTCGTTTCATCCAGAGGATTTCCGATTTTCAGTTGTCCGTACGCTTTTACCAGTCTGTTTTTCACTTCATCATACACACTTTCGTGGATAATCAGTCTTCTTGTGGAAGTACATCTCTGTCCTGCCGTTCCTACAGCTCCGAAGACAGCTCCGATAATTGACATATCAATATCTGCATCTTTAGAAATGATGATGGCATTATTTCCACCTAATTCAAGGATCGATTTCCCGAATCTCTGCGCAACATTCGCTGAAACCATTCTTCCGACTCTTGTAGAACCGGTGAAAGAAACTAGAGCAACTCTCTTGTCATCCACTAATTTCTGTCCGATTTCATGATCTGCAACCAATACGCTGGAAATACCTTCGGAAAGATTATTTTCCTTTAACACTTCGTTCATGATGTTTTGGCAGGCAATCGCGCAAAGCGGTGTTTTTTCTGACGGTTTCCAGATCGTAACGTTACCGCAGATCCATGCTAAAGCTGTGTTCCAAGCCCAAACCGCTACCGGAAAGTTGAACGCGGTGATGATCCCCACGATTCCCAGCGGATGATACTGCTCATACATTCTGTGTCCCGGTCTTTCCGAGTGCATTGTGTACCCGTGAAGCTGTCTTGAAACCCCTACTGCAAAATCGCAGATATCGATCATTTCCTGAACTTCTCCAAGACCTTCCTGCAGGGATTTTCCCATTTCATAGGAAACCAGTTTCCCCAAATCGTCTTTGTACTGTCTTAATTTCTGACCTAACTGTCTTACAATTTCCCCTCTTTTAGGAGCCGGAATCAGTCTGAACTCTTTAAAAGCTTTTTCAGCCGTCTCAATTACCTTGTCATAATCAGATTCTCCGGAAGTCTTCACTTTAGCAATCAGATTTCCGTCTACGGGAGAGTAACTTTCTATAATTTTCCCCGCTGCAAAGTATTTTCCGCCTACTGAAGTTCCTTTATTTTCATCCTTAATTCCTAGATTTTTGAGTGTTTTTTCGATTCCAAAATCCTTTACTTTTTTAGACATAAAAATTTTACTTTTCGTTTCCTCTAAAGATAGAAATATTATGCGAAACGCAAAATTTTAATTTTTTAACATGTTTTTTATTTGGACTAATTATAAACATAGTTATCTTTGTATAGGAATCATTTTTATTTCAGAAATGGAAAATAATAAGATCAATAAAGAACCTGCTACAGAGGAAAAAAAATCCTCCAAATGGAAAAGCCTTGTAAAAAAATTCGGGATCGGCGGAATTATATTTTTTACCGTAAAAGGAATTATTACTTCTACGCTGATCTATTTTCTGGGGAAAAATTTCTGGACGGTGATCTCCGATTATGTTACGGGAATATTTGATTAATTGATTGATACATACATACAAAAAGCTGAGAAATTTTCTCAGCTTTTGTTTTGGATTCAATGTCATTAGAAATGACCATATTTTTTCACCTATTCTTTCTTTTTCCTTCCTGAATTAATCAGGCTCTGATGCAGCAAATACTCAATCTGTCCGTTTACACTCCGGAATTCGTCATTTGCCCATTTTTCCAGAAGCTTGAAAGTAGACTCATCAATCCTTAAGACAAAAGATTTTTTGCCTTTATTTTCGGAAGGATTCTGAGCTTTTTCTGATTTCATTTTTGTTAATTCTTTTTGTTTTCAACGCAAATGGCGCAAAGATTTCTTTTAATTATTGTGAATATTTTTCGTTCGAAAAGGCGTTTCACTCAGCAAATGCTTTATGTTTATCATTCTGAATGAAAATTAGTGAGATGAAAAATATCGTTTTTTTTACTTTACTTTAAAGAGATTCTCCTTCGTCGAAATGACAAAATACATTGCAAATCTTTAATTATACAAAGTTCCGGCATTTAAAATGGGCTGTGCCGCTTTTTCCCCGCAAAGAACCACCATTAAATTGCTCACCATGGCTGCTTTTCTTTCATCATCCAGTTCTACGATATTTTCTTCTGAAAGCTTTTTCAGGGCTAAATCTACCATTCCTACAGCACCTTCCACAATCTTTGTTCTTGCCGCTACAATTGCCGTTGCCTGCTGTCTCTGCAACATCGCTCCTGCAATTTCCGATGCGTAAGCCAAATGTGAAATTCTTGCTTCCTGAATGGTAATTCCTGCCTTTGAAAGTCTTTCGGTAAGTTCCTGTTCCAGAATAGCGTTGATCTTTTCACCGCCTTCTCTTAAAGTAATCGGTGCATGATCGTCTTCTAAATTGTCGTAAGGAAAACTCATCGCCAAATGACGTACCGCGGCTTCACTCTGCATCTTTACAAAATCTGAATACCGTTCAACGTCAAAAGCCGCTTTGTAGGTATCTCCCACTTTCCAGACAATCACAACTGCAATTTCTATAGGATTTCCCATCTTGTCATTTACTTTCAGAGTTTGTCCCTGAAGATTTTCAGAACGGAGACTGATTTTCTGTGAGGAATATAAAGGATTGATAAAAAACAGACCGTTGTCTTTTACGGTTCCAACATATTTTCCGAAAAAGTTCAGCACTCTGGAATGATTCGGCTGAATAATCATTAATCCTTTCATAAAAAAGCAAAACAGAATAAATGACAATAATGATAAAACGACAAGCGTAACACTGTTATCGACACCGATTGCAAATAAATAAACGGAAACGGCAAACAATCCAAGACAAATGACCAAAGTAAGGTATCCCGACATTGGTTTTAAGATTTTTTCCATGATATTGATTTTTTAATTTGATACTATTTTGATATCATAAAGGTATAACTTTTTTCACATGAAAAATCATTTATTTTAAAATTTCTTTTGACTTGAATCAAAAGAAACAAAAATTCAAGACCCGGAATCTGAATGCTAAAAATTAAAATTTAATTCCTAAAATTCTCAAAACTTGCACGAGTCAGATATTTGTTCTTCGGTTCAATATTTGTGTCGTGCTTCGAACAGTGAGAATTTTTTAACGGATTAAATCTTAATTTTCTTAACGCTTCAGCTTCCTCTGTCGGTTAAATTCTAAGCACAAAAAATCCCTGAAAAATTAATTTCAGGGATTGTATGTATGATATTTTATTGATTATCCGTTATTAGTAATACTGCTTTTAAACGCAAAGGATCGCTAAGATTCTTTTTATATACTAACTGTTTTTAAGTTCGCAAAGGCGTTTCACTCAGCTAAGAACTCAAAGGGTTTTTAATTATGCCAAATTATGGAGAATCATTATCTTAAATTTATTTTTTATTTAAAATTCTGAACTTGTAATAAGATGCGGCTGATAAAAGTGCCATTGTTGCAAGTCCGATATAAACCCAAGCCGGAACCGGAACCGGATCTCCCGCTGCATAAGAGTGAAGTCCGCTCAGGTAATAATTTACTCCGAAATACGTCATGACCATTGAACAGAATGCAAACATAGTCGCTACGTGGAATGCCCATCTGCTTCTTAATCCCGGAACCAGTCTCATGTGAAGAACAAATGCATATACCATAATAGAAATGAATGCCCATGTTTCCTTCGGATCCCAGCTCCAGTATCTTCCCCATGATTCGTTTGCCCAAATTCCTCCTAAAAAGTTTCCTACAGTTAATGCAAACAAACCTATGGTTAAAGACATTTCAGAAACAATTACCAGTTCTTTCAACGTTGTATCGTGATGCAATTTATAAGTTTCTTTATTGGAAATGATATAAAATACCAAACTGATTACTGCAATGATCATCGACAGTGCAAAGAACCCATAACTTGAAGTTATAATTGCAACGTGAACAATCAGCCAATACGATTTCAATACAGGAACCAACGGCGTAATCTGCGGATCAAGAGCAGAACCTCCGTGAGCAAATCCCATCATAATAACAGCTACCATAAATCCGGCTGCAGGAATTAAGGCATTGGAATTTCTGTAAAGTAATAAACCTGCTGTAATACCTACCCAAGAAATGAAAATAATGGCTTCATACCCATTACTCCACGGAGCGTGACCGGAAATATACCATCTTGCCACCAAACCAAGGAAATGGAAAAGATATCCTACAATTCCTAAAACAATGATAACTTTAATTGCTTTGTTTAAAACTTTTTTAGGCTTAAATAATTCAACAAAACCTAAGATTAATAGCAATCCTCCGATTAATGTATAGAAGATCAACAATTTGAAGTTGATGTTCACTTTATTCATAAACACCTCAAGATCAACTTTAGATTTTGCGGGAACAACGGCTTTCCCCCATTTTTGCTGATATTCTGAAAGCTTCGCCAGTTGCGCATCTGCTTTTGACCAGTTTCCTGATTGCTGAGCCTGCAAAACTTCTGCAAAATAAGGACCCATAACCTGCTGAGATTCCATATCCGGTTCCATTTTCTGATCCAGCCATGAATGCCATGTGTGATTGGCGTCGTTCTTTACCGGAACAATTCTCATGAACTGACCGCTGAAAAATTCGTTGAAGATCTGAACTCTTTCGTTTACCGCAATCACTTCTTTATCATAATTGGTCTGTTCAGCCGGTTTTTTACGGAACGCAGTGTTGTAATCGCTTTCAAGGATATATCTTAAATTTCCGTTGGCATCTGCCGGGAAAAGATTCATTAAAGAAGTGTATCCGTCTTCGTCTGCTTTGGTTTTATTTTTCAGTTCGTCTCCGCCTTTTGTTCCTACTTTAATCATCGGAACCATTGTCCAGCTTGGCGTATCGATATTCACCGATAAAAACCATTGGTTTGCTGTTAAAGATTTTCCGTCTGTTCCTTTAAACTCGTCTTTTTTATAAAGCTTTCTTAAAACGTCCAGCGCTTCGGTATTGATCGGAACGATTCTTCCTTCAAAATTCTGCACCAAAAGATATCCAAATTTATCAGCATGTTCTGCGCTGATTTTATTTCTTGCAATAATTTCATCGGCAGAAACCACTTTCATTTTTGTGAACGGCTGCGCTCCCTGTGGCTTTAAAGTTTCTGAACTCTGAGCGTGACTGTGATTATCGCCTTCTACATGGATGTGTTCCCTGCTTCCGTCAGTTGTGCCATGCGTCTCAATTTTCTGGGCATTTAAGCCGAAACTCAACAATAATAAAATTACTGCTGCTGCTTTCTTTTTGTTAACGTCTTTCAGCATTTTGTTTAATTTCCAGAAGTGGGTTCCTTTCCAGAAGAACATAAAGAACATTCCCCCGAATAAGAATGTATACCCGATGTAGGAAATCAAAGTTCCCCAATAATCGTGGTTTACGGAAAGAACCGTTCCCATTCTGTCCGGATCGAAGCTCGACTGGAAAAAACGGTATCCTTTATGGTTCAGAACGTGGTTCATATAGATTTTAAAAGGAGTCTGTTTTCCTTCATCAATAATTTTAATGCGGCTTTCGTACGCACTCGGAGAAGAACTTCCCGGATAAGTTTCCATGATGAAATCATCCAGTTTAAGCGAGAAAGGCGTATTGTAAATTTTAGGACCGAAACCGATCATGATGTTCAGTCCGTCCATTGTTACCTGTTTGTAAGCATTCGGATTTCCTTTTTCTACCGAAAGATCTACCAGTTGCTTTGTTTTAGGACCCTGAAGTTCTACCGTTAACATATCCGGAACATTCTGATCTTTTTTTCTGTCGCCTTCAATCGCCATCAGTTTTCCTTTTTTAAGACCTTCCGGAACTACTAATTTTAATTCGTTGATGGAATATAAACTTCTTAAAGCCAAAGGCTGGAATTCATCTTTCACCGTTGTTCCGGTTGCCTGAGTTGCCATCGTCATATAACTTGCATCCACAGGAGTTTTGATGAACAGTTTCCCGCCTTCGTTTTTAAATTCAACCGCTCCTTCAATAGCTCTGTTGAACGTTACCAAAGTTCCGTTGATTGATTTTGTTTCGCCCGGCTTGATGAAAATATTCTGTCTTCCGGTTTGTCCTGTGGAAACCAAATGAAGATATTCTGCCCCATTCGGATCAGCCAGAAGACTGTCTTTTTTTCGCTGAACATATTCTTTGGCAACTACTTTTACCTGCTTTCCGTGGAAATCGTAGGTTGCTTCCAGATCCTTGTGCAAAGGAGACATTAAGTAAGGAATATCTTTATAATCAAGAACATCCCCTTTTTCTTCAATCTGTACTTTCAGAAAGTTTTTATCCGTTACGATTTCATTGGATGTTTCTCCTTCACGGATGTGCATTGTTCCTTCAAAACTGATGTATCTTGTGATTGCACCACCGATGAAGATGAGTATAAACGCAAGGTGAAACACCAGAACCGGCCATTTTTCTCTTTTCCAGAGTCTGTATCTTCCGATGTTACCAATGAAGTTGAGAATGAGCAGGAACATAATAAGTTCGAACCATTTTGCTTCGTAGATTAATGCTTTTGCTGTAGGAGTACCGTAGTCGTTTTCCAAGAACGTTGCATAAGCCATCGCAAATGCGTAAACCAGTAACAATACAGCCATTGTCCTGGTCGAGATAAGAATATCTTGCAGCTTCTTCATGATTTATATACTTGACATGCAAAAATAAGGATGATAAACCATAAAGACTCCAAAAAAAACTGTCATTTATCAGTTGAGACTGCTTTTAATC
>NZ_QEHP01000042.1:0-1269 GCF_003094695.1 Chryseobacterium sp. HMWF035
GGCATAATACTGAAAAATAGTTGGTAGAATCCTATCAAAAACTCATTGTTAGGCTGTTTGGAGGAAGTTTTATGAAACGTGTTTCATAAAACTTTTTCTTTGTCTGAAAAATGGCAAAAAAACGTTGTTGGTCTTGTTCAAGCTTGGAGGTAATTCGTTGGGGAAAACAAGGGGGAAAGCAAAGATTTAAATGTAAAAATTGCGGGATTTTATTTACTCAAAACAGAACGGAACAACGAATTAAAAATCGTTTTATCTGGTTCAAAAAATGGGTATTGGAAAGGCAGACCTACAAAACGCTTTGCAGAGACAGCAGTTATTCGAAAGATACTTTGCAGAGAACATTTTATACCATTTTAGAGCAGTCTCCTACCTTGAAGATCATCAAACGGGAAAAGGTGAATTTAAGAATGGATGCAACTTATTTTGCTCAGTTCTGTTTAGTTGCTTATCAGGATGATTTTGATGGATATACACAGCTTATCCGTTTTACCGATGGAGAACATTATGAAGAAATCAGGGAAGATTTAAACAATCTTTTACGGTTGGGCGTAAAACTGGAAAGCATTACTACAGATGGACATAAAAGCGTTTTGAAAGCCATAAATAAATCTGACGGAGACATCATTACTCAGAGATGTCTGGTTCATATTCAGAGAATGTGCCTGATCTGGCTCACAAAGTTTCCTAAACACATTGCCGGTCAGGAACTTCGAAAACACGTTTTATTATTACTGAAAATTAAAACACAAAACGATAAAATCTGGTGGAAAAATGAACTCAACGATTGGTATTTGAGACATCAGGATTATATTAATGAAAAAACAATTAATCTTGAAACCGAGAGATACTGGTATACCCACAAGCTTCTCAGACGATCGTATTTTACTATAAAACGGGCATTGCCCAATATGTTTCATTATCTGGAAAATCCCAATATTCCTAAAACAACCAATGGTATTGAGGGATATTTCAGCCATTTAAAAAATCATCTCGACCTGCACAGAGGTCTCACATTGAAAAACCGAATCAATTTCATCAAATGGTATATTTATTTTTCTAACGAAAAATAAAGTTTTTTTAGCCATAAGGTTCATCCGATAATAAACGAAAAGGTGAGGTTTACCTCACCTTAAAACTATCGTTTTGAACATTAATCCTATTGCTGAAAAGTTGATCTCCACCAGTGCTTTTGTCCTCTTCGGATTAACGTGCATAATTTATTAAAATATATCCTGAATTTCACCAACTATTTTTCAGTACATTACC
>NZ_QEHP01000043.1:0-114188 GCF_003094695.1 Chryseobacterium sp. HMWF035
AAAAACCAAAACAGAAATACAATTAATTGGAAATCAAATAGTTAAATTAAAAAAACATTATTCAAAATAATAAAAAAAATCTTCCGACCATGACTAGCTTCGCCACCGCCGAAATCCAGAAAAAGCGAGTAGCGAAAGCGGGAAACAGCTTCTAAAAATAAAAAAGACTATCTTATGTTCAGGATAGTCTTTTAAGGGATCGCATTTTTAGAGAATTAACACCCACACATTCCTTTTTCAGAATAGAGATAGGCTTTTTTCTTGTAAATAATTTTTATTGAATAGACTTTATTTTCAATACAGGATTCTCCATCCTTTAGCGACTTGGTTTCGCGGATGTAAATTTTATAGGTTTTGTTTCCAAAGGCTTCGGGATATTCTTTTGTTCCTTTGATGGAAGGAAAAATTTCATCTTTTCCGTTAAGATTAAATAAAGCGCCTTCGTCTTCGGATAAATTGGCAACCGGATTATTTTTTCCGTGGATATAGCAACCCGCATGCATTTTAGGATCTTTCAGATCGTGAAGAACCAGCTTCTGCGCAGAGAAATTAGTAATCAGGAAAAAGATGATTAAGAATAATATATTTTTCATGGCCAAACATTTTTAGTTAAAGGAAATAACTTAACCCTGCTTTATAACGGTTTAGTCTGTCGGGCAAGCCGTTGTATCCTCCGTTAATGGTTTTTGTGATTTTTTTGAAAACAACCAGATTATTTCCGGTATCAATGCTTTTGGTAATGTCAATCTGATCTGCCAAAGCATTTAATTTTCTGCTGTTCCAGAACCAACCCGCACTTTCTGCGGCATTCTTCAGTTGTGTATCATTGCATTTTGTCACATTTTTGCCTCCTAAGAATGTAGGATTTGTTACAAAATCAGTTCCCAAAGCTAAGGACACCGACTTATAATTTGCTCTTCCGGTAATCTGAATAAGCCCTCTTCCTTTAAATTTCACGCCATCTCCTTTCTGGGTATTTCCCAAATCTGCTCTTCCTTCATAGGCACTTCCGCTAGCAAGTTCTTCGGTGTAAAACAATCCGCCGCTTTCGTGGCCGACCTGTGCCAGAAAATTAAGCATTCGTGAAGGCGTGTTAATGGAAAACTTATCACATGTTGCTATAACGTACGGTAAGAATTTTGAAGCATAAGCAGATTTTGAGCAGGTAGCTTCTTTAAGTTGTCCCAATGTAAGCATGATTATTGTTTTTTAGATTGATAGTGTAAAGCTATTTCTAAAAAACAATAATTATTACAGTGAAATCACTATTTCCGGGTAAGGGTTTTTACGGAAATTGTAAATGATTACTCTTCGCAGGCTCTCCAAACGGCATCATTTTGAGGAACCTGAGCAACAATCTGAATATTCTCTTTGGTAACAGGATGGATGAATTCCAGTTTTCTGGCGTGAAGATTAATTCCGCCATCGGGATTGGAACGCGGTGATCCATATTTCAGATCGCCTTTGATGGGAACTCCTGTTTTTGACAACTGCGCCCTGATCTGGTGATGCCTTCCGGTTTCAAGATCAATTTCAAGAAGAAGATAATTGTCTAACGTTTTAATTACATTGTACGTAAGAATAGCTTCTTTTGCTCCTTCGGTTGCTTTTGGAAAAACAATGGCTTTGTTATTTTTTTCGTTTTTCTTTAAATAGTGAACCAGTCTCTGCGTTTTGGGAATCATCTCTTTTGCAACAACTGCCCAATATGTTTTTTTCACTTCACGGTTTTTCACCATTTGCGTGAGACGGGAAAGTGCTTTGGAAGTTTTAGCATAAATCACAAGACCCGAAGTCGGTCTGTCGATGCGATGAACCAAACCGAGAAACACATTTCCCGGCTTTTCATCTCTTTTTTTTATAAAATCTTTAATTAATTCTAATAAAGAATCATCGCCGGTTTTGTCGCCCTGTACAAGCTGTCCGACTTTTTTATTGATTACAAGAAGATGGTTGTCTTCATAAACAATCTGTTCCTCCATTTTTCTACTGACGATAATTGGATCTGTTGGCAAAAGAAATAATTACCCCTGCCAAAAGACCGATGGTTTTCATTCCTGTAAGATTCGATTCATAAGGTAAAAATGCTCCGATAATGCAAAGTGCAGCAGCGGCATACATCGGATAAACAAATTTCCTGTTAAGCAATAAAGAAGCCTGCAAAATGAAACTCACTCCTACGATGATGTAAAATATTCTCTTGGAAAGAAGTTCGTTAATATCCGGAGAAAAAAGATTAAACCATCCTACCGCAAGACAAACTACGGCTAGAATAGAAATAACCCCCTGAATGGTCTGAAGTTTCTGATGATCCATTAATAGCTTTCGTTTTGGTTAGGAAATTCCTGAGTTTTCACATCTTTTACGTATTGCGCAACTGCTCCGGTGATTTCTGTATACAAATCCAGATATCTTCTTAAAAATTTTGGGCTGAAGCCTTTGTTCATTCCTACCATATCATGGTACACCAAAACTTGTCCGTCGCAATGCGCTCCAGCTCCGATTCCGATGGTTGGAATAGAAATAGATTCGGTTACTTTTTTAGCTAAATCTGCCGGTATTTTTTCCAAAACCACAGCAAAACACCCCAATTCTTCCAAAAGTTGCGCATCAGCAATTAATTTTTCTGCTTCTGCCTCTTCTTTGGCTCTTACTTTATATGTTCCGAATTTATAGATCGACTGTGGTGTTAATCCCAAATGTCCCATCACAGGAATTCCTGCGTTGATAATTTTTTTGATTGATTTTGAAATTTCTTTCCCGCCTTCAATTTTCACTGCATGAGCTCCTCCTTCTTTCATCATTCTTACGGCAGATTCCAAAGCTTTTTCGGGATTACTCTGATACGTTCCGAAAGGTAAATCGGCAACTACCAAAGCTCTGTCGGTTCCTCTGACTACACTTTGAGAATGGTAAATCATCTGATCCAGAGTAATTGGCAATGTGGTTTCAAAACCCGCCATTACGTTTGCCGCAGAATCTCCGATCAAAACCGCATCAATTCCTCCCGCATCCACCATTTTCGCAGTGGTATAATCGTATGCCGTAAGCATCGTTATTTTTTCCTTGTCGAATTTCATTTTACGCAAGGTTTCAGTTGTAACTTTTTTAATTTCAGAATGAACAGACATAATGTATCTATTTTTTAAAAGTTAAAAGTCGGCATTTAGCCGACTTCAAGTTTGTATGATTTATAAAACTACGTGACCTAGTTTCATTAATTTGTCGTGGTTGAGAATTTTGATGTTTCTTCCGTCTACCTCGATGAGATGGTCTCCTTTGAATTCGGAGATCAGACGGATTGCACTTTCGGTTGCAGTACCTATGATATTGGCGATCTCTTCTCTTGTTAAAGAAATTTTGATAAATCCTTCCGGATCGACCCCTAATTTCTGTTCCAATAACAGAAGAATTTCCGCGAGTCTTTCTCTTACGGTTTTCTGAGCAAGGAAAGTAATGGTATTGGAAGATTCTCCCAGTTCATAAGCGATTTTCTGAAGCATCACGAAGGAAAGTTGGGAATCTACCTCCAACAGATACATAAAAATATCCGCCGGTAAAAAAGTAGCTTCAATATCCGTCATTGCTTCTGCTTTCGCCTGAAAATTTTCACCGCAAAGCAAAGAACGGTAACCGATGATGTCGCCTTCTTTAATGAATCTCAGAATCTGATCTTTCCCGAAAGCTCCCGATTTTGATAACTTCGCTGCTCCTTTTTCCAGAACGAACACGCCTTTTGGCGTTTCCCCGTCTTCGAAAATAGTTTCGTGTTTTTGAAAACTTAGTTTCTTTTTAGCGTTAATGTATTTTTCAAAATCAGCACTGGAAAGCCTTTCCTTGAATGATTTATCATTAAAAACTCTTGCGAACCTCTCCTCGATTGCAATTTGTTGTTCCTGCGACATTTTATATGACATTTATCACAAAAATAGAACTTTTTAACTCGATAAACAAAAAAAATTGTTATAATTTTGTAGTTCAATAATTTATGAAGGTGAGCGAGAACTGTTTTCATTGTGGTCAAGGGATCGAAAAAGAAAGAATTTTGTTTGATGAAAAGACTTTCTGCTGCAACGGTTGCAAATCTGTTTATGAAATTCTGAATACGAACAACTTAAGTAATTTTTATGAATTAAATAAACGTGCAGGAATCCGTCCGGACGAAAGTTCTTCACAGTTTGAATATCTCGACACTCCTGAAATTTTTGAAAAGGTAACAGATTTTTCTGAAGGAAGCACAAGTTTAGTCACCTTTAAAATTCCTGTAATCCACTGTTCTTCTTGTATATGGCTTTTGGAAAGTCTTCATACATTAAATAAAAACATCAAATATTCTCAGGTTAACTTCACCAGAAAAACCTTACAGATCTCTTTTAATCACAACGATTTAAAATTAAGCGAATTAGCTAATTTTTTAACGAATTTAGGCTACAAACCGGTTATCAGTCTGGAAACCGCCGATAAAAACGTTGAAAATTTAGACAAATCATTACTTGTAAAATTTGCCATCGCGGCTTTTGCCTTTGGAAACGGGATGTTCCTAGCTTTTCCTGAGTATGTAGGCGGAGAAGATTAC
This sequence comes from Chryseobacterium sp. HMWF035, assembly GCF_003094695.1. Classification (NCBI taxonomy): domain Bacteria; kingdom Pseudomonadati; phylum Bacteroidota; class Flavobacteriia; order Flavobacteriales; family Weeksellaceae; genus Chryseobacterium; species Chryseobacterium sp. HMWF035. The sequence goes on from NZ_QEHP01000043.1 coordinate 4,577, forward strand.
TGGATGGAGCATTATAAAGGACTTTTCAGAGCTTTGATGTGTCTTTTGGCAATTCCTGTCGTAGTGTATTCTGCATCAGATTATTACAAATCGGCTTGGTACGGTCTGAAAAATAAAATCGTGAATATTGATGTTCCGATTGTTTTGGGAATTATTGTGCTTTTCGGACGAAGTTTATATGAAGTTGCCACGAATTACGGTCCCGGATATTTTGATACTTTGTGCGGACTTTTGTTCTTCATGCTTTTGGGTAAAATCTTTCAGAAAAGAACGTACAACGCGCTTTCATACGACAGAGATTACAAATCCTTCTATCCGATTGCCGTTACAAAAGTTGATTTTGAAGGAAAACAGGAAAATATTCTGCTTTCTGAGGTTAAAGTCGGCGATCGGATTTTGGTAAGAAATCAGGAGATTATTCCGGTAGATGCTATTCTGATTAATGGTGAAGGGAATATCGACAACAGTTTCATTACCGGAGAAAGCGAAAGCATCAGCAAACAGCCGGGAGATAAAATTTTTGCCGGAGGAAAACAGATCGGATCTTCGCTGGAACTTGAAGTGATTAAAAATGTCGACCAAAGTTATCTTACGCAGCTTTGGAATAAGGAAGCCTTCAAAAAACATGAAACCGGACTTGATACTTTAACCAACAACATCAGTAAATATTTCACTTTCATTATTTTAGGAATTGCACTGCTTTCGGCAATCTACTGGTACACTGTAGATCTGGAGAAAATGTTTCAGGTGATCTCTGCGATTCTTATCATCGCTTGTCCGTGTGCGTTGGCGTTGTCCGCTCCGTTTACATTCGGGCACATTATGAGAATTCTGGGCAGAAATAAATTTTACGTAAAAGACACTTTAACAATTGAGAAAATTGCTAAATTAGACACGATTGTTTTTGATAAAACCGGAACTATTACGCACAGAAAAAAATCAAATATCAAATTTGAGGGCGCTGAAATAAAAGAATTTGACTTACTGAATATCAAAACATTACTAAAAAACTCCAACCACCCGCTTTCAAAATCGCTGTACGAATTCATTGAGGTAAAAGATGAATATTTCCCGGTTGAAAATTTTCAGGAAATTTCAGGAAAAGGTTACGAAGCAAACGTACGGGGAAATGTTTACAAAATCGGTTCTGCGAGATATAACAATCAGGAATCAAAAAATCTTGAAACCGCAGTTTACATCAGTAAAAACAACGAATTTTTAGGAAAATTCATCTTTAAAAATGAATACCGCGAGAACTTAAAAGATTTGTTTAAAAAACTTACCCATTATAAAGTTTTTATTCTGAGTGGAGACAATTCTTCGGAGGAAAATCAATTAAAGGAATTGATTCCGAATTACAAAGGAATGGCTTTCAACCAAAATCCCGAAGACAAGCTGAACTATATCCAAAACCTTCAGAATCAGAACATGAAAGTTGCAATGCTTGGAGACGGGCTGAATGATGCCGGAGCTTTAAAACAAAGCAATGTAGGAATTGCGATTGCAGATGATTCCAACAGTTTTACTCCTTCTTCCGATGTTATTATGAATGGAGAAAAAGTTGTAAGCTTAGATAAATACCTGAATGTCTGCAAAGGATCTATCACGATTGTGAAAATCACATTTATAATCAGTTTTCTTTACAACATTGTTGGTTTAAGTTACGCAGTTACAGGACACATGCATCCTCTTTTCGCTGCTTTAATTATGCCTGCAAGTTCTATTACAGTGGTTTCATTCACTACACTTTCGACCTGGATTCTGGGAAGAAAATACTTCAAAAAAGGGGCTTAAAACAACTTATTTAGATTCGTTTTAAATTAGCCAAAAGCCGTATTTCGTGATGAAAGTCATTATTTTTCACTAAATTTGAAACCCGAAAATACGTTAATTTTGTTGTCTAATGGATATTCTATATTTAATGATCCTATGCAGTGTTTCTTTGGCTGCAGTTTTCCTGGTCGTGTTTATAGTGTATGCCAGAAAAGGACAGTTTGAAGATGATGAATCTCCGGCTGTACGAATACTCTTCGACTCCGATGAGATAAAGGAAAAAGAAGAATCTGGCAACAAAGAGGGCGATGATGAAAAAGGAGAAAATAAAAAAATTGAAGAAAAAAGTGAATAGTTGATATGGAAACACAAAAGTTTAGTTATGACAACAGTATTGTTCGGGCATTCCTCTATGCGACCGTTGCTTTCGGGATCATAGGATTTCTGTTCGGACTTACGGCGGCATTAATGCTTTTCTATCCTGAGCTTCCGGAATTCTTTTTTGGAACAGACGATACAACCATTAATAGTTTAGGTGGAAGTATCCAGGGATTGATTAATACTCATGGAGCGTTCGGGTTCGGAAGAATCAGAATGTTGCACACAACCACTGTAATCTTTGCGTTCGTAATGAATATCGTTTATGTGGGAGTTTATTACTCTTTACAGCGATTACTGAAAACTAGAATGTACAGTGATACATTGTCCTGGATCCACTTCTGGACATGGCAGATTATGATTCTTGTAACGTACGTTACGTTCTTTATGGGAATCAACACTTCTAAGGAATACGCAGAACACGAATGGCCGATTGATATCTTGATCGCATTCTCATGGATCATTTTCGGAGCCAATATGTTCTTAACGATTGCAAGAAGAAGAGTAAGACACCTTTATGTAGCCATCTGGTTCTACATCGGTACATGGATCGCAGTTGCAATGCTGCACATTTTCAATAACCTTGAGGTACCATTATCTTTCACAGGATGGAAATCTTATTCTGCTTATGCAGGGGTAAAAGATGCCATCGTACAATGGTGGTATGGTCACAATGCGGTAGCATTCGTATTGACGACTCCGGTTCTTGGTTTGATGTATTACTTCTTACCAAAAGCTGCAGACAGACCAGTTTTCTCGTATAAACTGTCTATCATTCACTTCTGGTCATTAATTTTCGTTTATATCTGGGCTGGTCCTCACCACCTTCAGTATACGGCTTTACCGGCTTGGGCACAGGCGGTGGGAACAGGTTTCTCTATCATGCTTATTGCTCCGTCTTGGGGAGGTATGCTTAACGGTCTTCTTACCTTAAGAGGAGCTTGGGATAAAGTAAGAGAAAATCCTATTCTTAAGTTCTTTGTTGTGGCAGTAACATGCTATGGTATGGCAACTTTTGAAGGTCCGCTTTTGGCGACAAAAAACATTAACAAAATCGGTCACTTTACAGACTGGGTTATCGGTCACGTACACTTAGGTGCATTAGGATGGAATGGTTTCATGGCATTCGGTGTAATCTATTACCTGATCCCAATCTTATGGAGAACGAAATTATATTCTACAAAATTAGCTAACTGGCATTTCTGGTTAGGAACATTAGGTATCATTTTCTATGCAGTACCAATGTATATTTCAGGTTTCACTCAGGGGTTAATGTGGAAACAGTTCAACCCAGACGGAACTTTGGTTTGGAAAAACTGGTTAGATACTGTAACAGCGGTTATTCCTTACTTCAAAATGAGATTCGTAGGAGGATTATTCTATCTTTCAGGAGCAATCTTAATGGTAGTAAACTTAGTGGCTACGGTAAGAAAAGGATCATTCCAGAAAGATGTACCTGCTGAAGCACCTGCATTGGCAAACATCAGCGGAAAACGTAAAGAAGGAGAAGGAACTCACCTTTGGTTAGAAAGAACTCCTGTATTATTAGGTATTTTATCTTTATTAACGATTTCAATCGGTAGTATGGTAGAAATTATCCCTACCCTGTCTCTTAAGAAAAGTGTACCTACTATTTCAGCAGTAAAACCATATTCTCCATTAGAATTAGAAGGTAGAGATATCTATATCAGAGAAGGATGTAACGCTTGTCACTCGCAAATGGTAAGACCATTCAGAGATGAGATCGTAAGATTTAACGGTAAAAACGGACAGTACTCTAAAGCAGGGGAATTCGTATACGACAGACCGTTCCTTTGGGGATCTAAGAGAACTGGACCGGATTTGCATAGAGAGGGTGGTAAAAACCCAAGTTCTTGGCACTACAAACATATGTATAACCCAAGATCTACTTCTGCAGGTTCTATCATGCCTCGTTACCCTTGGTTAATTGCAACTGATTTAGACAGATCTAAAATGGTTGACAAGATGAAGCTGATGAAGAGTGCTTTCGAAGTACCTTACACAAAAGCTGAAATTGATTCTGCCAACTCTTGGGCAAACAATCAGGCTTCAAAAATCGTAAGAGATATTATGTCTGAAGCACCGGATTTGAAGGAGGCTTATGCGAAGAGACCTAAAGGAGAATTAGAGAAAAAAGAAGTTGTAGCGCTTATCTCTTATCTTCAAAGATTAGGAACAGATATTAAGACAACTGAAATCAAAACAGCAAGTAATAACTAACATATTAAAAGGTTCACATCATGATACCTCAGAATTTTAAAGACATCTTATCCAATACCGAAAATGCTGGTTTTTACCAGACTTTGGCTCTGATTTTCTTTATGCTGTTCTTCATCGCTCTGGTAATCTATGTTTTTAGCAAGCCTAAAAAGTATTATAAAGAGGAAGAGGAAGCACCTCTGCAGGATGACAATGATGACGATTTTAATTTAAAAAATTAAACTACTTATTATGAAACAAAGAACACCGGTTGTTATAAACATTCTAATAATAATTGGACTTTTAATAGTTTTTTATTATCTGTTTGTACAAAGCTATGATTTCCTATCTTCTCCTTATTTCTGGGGAACTGTAGTAATCGGAGGTATTTTAGCTTATATCCACAGTGCAATCGGAGATTTAATTGAGAACAATAAATTCAAAAAATTATCTCCTGAAGAAAAGGCTGCTTATTTAGCTGAAAAGAAAGTACCTTACTTTACAAGATTATATAATGCAGCATTCAAGAAGCAATCTGCAGCAGAAGAAAAAGATATCCTTATCGACCACGGTTTCGACGGAATCATGGAGCTGGATAACCAATTGCCAAAATGGTGGGTAGGTTTATTCTATTTTGGGACTGCTTTTTGTATTGTGTATGTAGCAGCATTCTCTTTTACAGATTTCGCACATCCATTGAGCGAATATGAAAAGGAATACAAAGAACAATTGGCAGCAATTGAGAAATACAACAGTGAGCAGCCTCCGGTAACGATTGAGACCGCTAAATATTCTGCTGACAATATTGCTGAAGGAAAAGAATTGTTCAAAACAAACTGTGCATCTTGTCACAAGGAAGACGGTAGTGGAGGTATTGGTCCAAACCTTACGGATAACTACTGGATCAACCAGCCGGAGAAAACGTTATTCAAAAACGTATTCCATATGGACTGGAATGGTTCTCCTAACAATCCTGCGATGAGAGCATTTGGTAAGAACGGAGAGGTTTCGGGTGCTGAAATTGAAAAGATTGCAGCATATGTATATCACATCAACCAGGAATTACCTCCGGTAACACAGGCTCAAGGTGGTGCAGCTCCTCAGGGAACAGAGGCACATTGGGAAAAAGAATAATTTAACTTAAATAAATTAAAGCATATGAAAAACATAGTTTGTTATTAAATAAAAAATAGTAACGAATTATGTTTTTCTTTTTTTAAAAACTATCACAAATGTCAGATATAGAAGAAACAGAAGTACGCGGCGGACAGGGACAAGTTCTGGACCCTGAAACTTACAGAGATTCTATCGGGACAATGGAACAATCCGGTAAGAGGAAGTGGGTTTTTCCCAGAAAACCAAAAGGGAAATACACCAACTATAGAAACATTGTAAGCTATGTTTTACTGCTCATTTATTTTGCAGTGCCATTCATCAAGATTAATGGCAATCCTCTTATTTTATTTAATGTAATTGACAGGGAGTTCTTCATCTTTGGACAGCCTTTTTATCCACAGGACTTTTTCATCCTTACGCTCGGAGCAATTACTTCTTTAATATTCATCATCATTTTTACGATGGCCTTCGGAAGAATTTTCTGCGGATGGATCTGTCCTCAGACAATTTTTTTAGAATTTATCTTCCGTAAAATAGATTATCTTATTGAGGGAGACCGAAACAAGCAGATGAAGCTTGACCGACAGGAGTGGAACAGCGAAAAGATCTGGAAAAGAAGTCTTAAATGGACGATCTTCATGGTAATTTCATTAATCATTACCCACTTCATGTTTATGTATATTGTGGGATATGAAGAAGTGTTCAGAATAGTTTCTGAAGGACCGTTTGCCAATCCTACCAACTTTATTGTGATGATTCTTCTGACGGCAGCATTTTACTTTGTATTTGCATGGTTCAGAGAACAGGTTTGTACGCTGGTTTGTCCTTACGGAAGATTACAGGGAGTTTTAATTGATAAAGATACCATTAATGTTTTCTACGATTTTAAAAGAGGTGAAAACAGAGCGAAATGGAGAAAAGGAGAAGACAGAAAAGCCGCCGGAAAAGGGGACTGTATAGACTGCCATCAATGTGTGGTGGTTTGTCCTACAGGGATTGACATCAGAGACGGACAACAGCTGGAATGTGTAAACTGTACAGCCTGTATTGATGCCTGTGATGAAGTTATGGAAAAAGTAGGTCTTCCTAAAGGATTGATAAGATATGCCACTGAAAATGAAATAGAAAAAGAGGCCGAGTTTAAATTTACCGGCAGAATGAAAGGCTTTGCGGTGGTTCTTTTACTGCTTACAGGATTTTTAGGATATCTTCTGACGAGCAGAGCCGAATTGGAAGCCAAATTCATTAAGCCCGCGGGAAGTACTTTCTTCGTGAGAGACGGAAAAATTACCAATACTTACAATTATACCTTTTTAAATAAAACCAACGAGAAAAAAATTGTAACCATCAAAGTTATTGAGCCGAAACATGGAGAGGTGATCTACAGTGCATCTAGCAAGATTCCGGTAGACAGAGATAAAATTACCAAAGGAACCATCAATATCAGTTTTCCTGAGAATGAAATGACGCTGTCCAAGCAGAATATTACGATCGGGGTTTATGATATGAAGGGCAATCTGGTAGATTCATACAAAACATATTTTGAAGGACCATTCAAATTACAATTTTAATTTTTAGAAATGAAAAACTTTAATTGGGGACACGGTGTAATTATCGCTTTAGCGTCATTTATGATCTTTATTTTATCCATGATGTTTCTTTTTCCGAACGGACAGAAGAACTCTGAAATGGTAACCGATAATTACTATGAAGAAGAACTGAAATATCAGGACGTGATTGATGCTAAAAAACGGGCAGATGAATTAAAGGAAAAACCTGCTTACAGCCAAAATCCATCAGGGATCAGAATCACTTTTCCGAAAGACTACAATAATTCTAATACCAAAGTGAAATTTGTGCTGAACAGAACCGACGATCAGAATCTGGATGTTCACAAAACAGTTCAGCTCGATGCCAATCAGTCTTTTTTAATTCCTGCACAGGTTCTGAAATTGGGGAACTATACCCTTCGTTTGAACTGGACAAAAGATAAAACGGACTACAGAATGGATTATGATGTGATATGGAAATAGCACTTGTAATATCGGCAATCGGACTGGGTTTTGCATCAGGATTCCACTGTATCGGAATGTGCGGACCTATTGCATTGTCGATGGGATTAACAAAAAAACAGGCAACCAACTTTTATCTTCAGAATTTTACTTACCAGTTCGGGAGAATTTTTACCTATTCCCTTTTGGGAGCAATTCTGGGAATTATCGGGGAAGGTTTTGAAATGGCTGGTTTTCAGAGATATCTTACGATTGCTGTAGGAATTCTGCTAATCGTTATGGCTGTTTTTTCATTTGGGGGAAAAGATTTTGCTTCAAAAATTCCGTTTTTCTCGAAATTTTTATTCAAAGTAAAATCCAATCTGGGAAGACTGCTTCAAAAGGCAGACTACCGCTCAAGATTCACAACAGGTCTTCTGAACGGATTTTTACCCTGCGGAATGGTGTATATGGCTTTAACGGCAAGTTTAGCAAGCGGAGGAATATGGCAGGGCGCTTTATATATGGCTTTATTTGGTTTGGGAACACTTCCGTTTATGTTTGCAGTTGTTTTGGTCGGAAATCTCATGAATCAGGCTTTTAGGGTAAAAGTTTTAAAAGTGATTCCGATTGTGATGATTATTCTGGGCGGACTTTTTATTGTGAGAGGAATGGAACTGGGAATTCCCTACATTTCCCCAAGAGCGGAAGCCATGACCATTTCAAAAGATAATCAGGGAGACTGTCATTTGCCGGGAGATCACAGTACTCACGATCACGATAATACGAATTGTCATTAGTAGTAAATAATGGCTAAATTTAAAAGATTAAACCCTCTGGAGTCTATCCGGAGGGTTTTTAATTATAACTCTAAAAAGGATCAAACCGAAGATTAACATTATACAAATAATATACATAACAATTTATTAACACAAAAATTCTATTAAATACTTAATACAATTACTAATATTATTTTTTAAATACGATTTCATTATACAATCAATTTCGTATCTTTATTGTAACTAAAAATTTAATATATGTATATAAAGCTACATTTTCCCTCATTTCAGAAAATTCAAAAACATCAAACACTAGGCTACCTCCGTAAAATGGCATGTCATGCGTTTACAGTTGGTGCTATTTTATATTTCTCTGCAACGAAAGCCCAAACTTCAGTAACTGTTCCTAATTTGACTTCAACAGCAGCTTTTACAGGACCGTTTGCCAATTCTACCAGAACTTATCAACTGATTATTGATGACTCTCAGCTTACTGCTTTATCAGGAAAGTATCTTACTTCAATATCACTTAGGATTCCTACAAGCGCAGCCTCTGCATGGCCTGCCTCAAATACAACCTATCCAGATTATCAGATTTACCTTAGTAACGGCGTTGAGCCGGCTAACAGACAGCTTAATTTTGCAGCCAACGTAGTAGGAACGCAGACACAGGTTCGTTCGGGAAGTCTTTTAATACCATCAGGTGCCGTTACGAACAATGGAAGTTTCAGTTTTGATATAAATTTCAATACTCCTTATTTATATACAGGTACTAATCTTGTAATAGAAATACGTCATACCGGAAGCAACGGAACAACAACTTCTGTTGATGCAGTAGGAACAGGTGTTTCGGGATATGGTACACTTTTTACCGCTTGCTGGTCGAGCTCAACCTCTGTACTGCAAGGAAACTTTTCTTATGTGAAAATTAATTCCGGAAGCGTGCTAGGTGTGAAGTCTGTTGAAATAGATGGAGGCTCCTCTGTTTATCCTAATCCTGTTAAAGATCAGTTATATGTAAAATCAGCTAACGATATAGTGGAATTAAATATTTTCAATATGGTTGGCCAAAAAATTTATTCGCAAAAAAATTCAGTTAAAAATCCACAGCTGAATGCATCAGGTTTAGCCAAAGGAAATTATATTTTACAAATGATTGATAAAAACGGAAACTCAACGTCAACACGATTCATTAAAGATTAATCATGAATTCATTTCAAATGAAATCGTTTAGATAAACCAAATAAAAAAAAACCACTGAACAACAGTGGTTTTTATTGTATATAGACAAAAATTTTCTTTAGCTGATCAAATCAAACTTCGCATATTCAGCGACTTTCTTCGGAAGTTTAATTCCTTCCTCTGTCTGATTATTTTCCAGCAAAGCTGCCATAATTCTTGGTAATGCCATTGCGGAACCGTTCAGTGTGTGTACCAATTGAGATTTTCCGTCTGCTTTATAACGGCATTTCAGTCTGTTTGCCTGGAAGGTTTCGAAATTAGAAACAGAGCTTACCTCAAGCCATTTTTCCTGAGCTGCACTCCAAACTTCAAAATCATACGTCATGGCAGAAGCAAAACCAGTGTCTCCACCACAAAGTCTTAAAACTCTATATGGCAATTCAAGGTCGCTTAAGATTTCTTTGATGTGTTCTACCATTTCTTCTAATACTGCATAAGAATTTTCCGGTTTTTCAATTCTTACGATCTCTACTTTTTCAAACTGGTGAAGACGGTTCAAACCTCTTACATGTGATCCGTAACTTCCCGCTTCTCTTCTGTAGCATTGAGAGAATGCTGTATTTTTTACCGGCAGATCTTTTTCCTCAAATAATACATCGCGGTACAAATTCGTTACCGGAACTTCTGCGGTAGGAATCAGATATAAATCATCTAATCCGATATGATACATCTGCCCTTCTTTATCCGGCAACTGTCCTGTTCCGTATCCAGAAGCTTCATTTACAACGTGGGGAGGATTCACTTCCATGTATCCTTTTTCAATATTTTTATCAAGGAAATACTGAACCAAAGCTCTCTGCAATCTTGCACCTTTTCCTAAATATACCGGAAAACCTGCTCCGGCAATCTTTACGCCCAATTCAAAATCGATAAGATTGTATTTTTTTGCCAGTTCCCAGTGAGGAATTGCTCCTTCGCCAAGACCTTCCACATCGTGAGACTGATAAATGATTTCATTGTCATCCGCAGAAGCACCATTTTTCACTTTTTCATGAGGAATGTTCGGCAATTGATACAAAATATCCAGTAATGCTTTTTCTTTTACATCTAACTGTGCTTTCAATTCCGACGTCGACTCTTTGTACTGTGCTGTTTTAGATTTTGCGGATTCTGCTTCTTCTTTTTTTCCTTCTTTCATTAAAAGCCCGATTTCTTTGGAGATTTTATTGATTTCGGAAAGTTGGGAATCCAATTCAAACTGAATTTTCTTTCTTTCTTCGTCGGTAGCAATAGCCTCGTCTACCAACTCAAGATTCTTGAATTGTCTTTTTTTAAGACCTTCTAAAACGCGCTCTTTATTGTCGCGCAAAAAATTGACTTGTAACATTTTATTTAGATGTTAGTTATTAGAATGTTGAACATCAGAATGTCAACAGTTTTGCAAATGTATAAAATTATTTTACGATAGTAACAACATTCGGGGAACCCGGTGTTTTTGTAAACCTTAAAGTATCGTTGTAATAGACTTTCGAGACCTCAAAAACCGAAGGCGTCATATGATACTGGATTTTCAGGGTTTCGTTAATGGTATCCAAAATGGTATTATTAAGTCTTTTCACCAGTGAAACCGTGATCACCGACTGATAGGTCTTGTTATTCGGATCTAATGTATCCAGCCCTACTCTTTTGGCGCCTGCAATATATTCAATAAAAAGCGTGGAATCTGCCGTTGCCCGCAAAGTACTGCTTACCGGAGAAACATCTTTAGATCCATTAACATCGTTCAGAGAGTACGTAAAATAGGTCTGATCTTTTTTAGCATGAAACAGATCTCGTCCTGCTCCGTTCTTCATATAAACATTCAAAATCTGATCGATTTTCTGCAAATCTTCATCATCCGTTCTGCAGCTCAGAAAGGCACAAAAAATGACCAGAAATCCAAAAACAATATTTCTCATTTCCAACAAAGATAAAAACTTATTTTTATTTAGAACTTTAATTTTTTCTTTAAGAATTTATTTAAAAGCAAATTAATTTCAACTTTTGAAAGAATAAAATCCTGAAAACGAAATTCTGTCATCTGATAAAATCTCCAGAATAGAATCCCGGAAGAAATACAATATGAGACAGAAGTAATAATACATGCACCACGAATTCCCCATTTGGGAATGATGCAAAAAGAAGAAATTATTGTGAAAACAAGTCCTATTAAAGATTTTACATTTAAAATTCTTAATTTATTGATACCCGCAAAATAATGACCAATAATATTGCTTACCGCAATTGCCAGAATCCCTGGAGAGAGAAAAAGGATAATTTCTTTGGTCTGACTGAAATCTTTTCCAAAAATCATGGAATATAACTGCCCAGGAATAAGCAACATGGCTAAAATAAATGATAATGTAACTAAAAAACTAATTTTTAAAGAAACTTTGGTCTTTTCTATAGCTTCGTCTGCATTACTATTATTTAAAACATCCGAATAAAGAACTACCGATAGACTTCTGCTTACCGTCCATATTGCTTCGGAAAATGCTATTCCAACAGAGAAAATTCCCACGCTTACTACTCCTTTGAAATATTCGAGAAAATAAAAGGATAGTCTGTTATTTAAAAATTGTAAGAAAGCGCTAAGCTGAGTTTTCCAGCCATAATTGAATAATTTCCCGCCAATTTTTTTAGAGAATGAAATTCGTTTTAAGTCGCAAGTTTTAAAAACTTGAAAACTGCTTCCTAACAACAGAATGCCAAAACTCCCTATTTGTGCCAAAAAATAAGCATCTACTGAGGTTATTTTAATCAGATAAACTATAATCAGAATAAAAATAACATGTACAATCTGCTGTAATGCCGTATATATATTGAACATTCTGATATTTTGCTGACCTACAAATAAATTTACATTTGCAGCCAAAATGGATGATAAGACAGAGAGCATAATCAGATACCCAAAATATGCCGAAGCATTGTTAAATCTAAAGATTAAAGGAACTAAAATCCCAACTAAAACCGACCATAAATAAGCAAACGGTAAGATTTCCTCTGTTTTAAACTTTGAAGCGAAATAGCTCATGCTGCTCCCTACAAAAATATTCGCAAAAAAACTGATGACCGTAAGATCTGCGATTACTAAAGAAATGAAGCCTTTTCCTTCACTCCCCCACATATTTGTAGAGTAAATGACTAATCCGAAATTTAATATCAAAATTAAAAACCGTGATGCAAAGGTTTTAAGAATAGTATTTTGCTTCATCTTATTTTATTGAAGTTTTGATGAAGTTTAAGAATAAACTTTTAATAATATTCCAGTTATATTTTTTTTCATAAGCCAATCTTGCATTTTTTGCATGAAGCGAATATAATTCAGGATTATTAATATAAGTAAGAATACTATTCGCAATAGCATCAGAATCTTCAGGATTAACCAGAAAACCAAATTCTGAAACATTCAGATGTTTGCGTATGGCTTTAAGATCTGTATAAATTACAGGCTTTCCCGATGCCAAATAATAAAATATTTTTATTGGCAGACAATGATGATTTTCAGAATTCATCGTTCGAAGATCAAAACAAATATCGGCTTCGGAATACGCTTCTGTAAAAGTTTCGAATGAAGCAGATTTCTCTATTTTAATATGTTCAAACTGATATTTTTTAAGCTGCTCTGAGAAGTACTGTTCATCTTTTTCTTTTCTTGAACCTCCAATTAAAAGAATTGAAATCTCAAGTTCAGGTTTTTTCTTTCTTAAACAATCCACAGCGAGGAAAAAATTTCCCATGCCTTTTTCTTCTGAAAACTGACCGGTATAACAAAGTGTGATTTTACTGGGATCTAGTTTTTTAATATTCTGATGGATGTAAATTTCATCCGGATAATAAGGCAAAATAATTGCTTTTTTAAAAGGAAAAAAATAAGCCAGAGGAAATTTTTTGGTATCCTCTCCAAAAATAAAATAAGTACTCAAAAATCCTGCATATAACTGAATTAAAAAGAATTTAAAAGCGTGGAGGATATTTAAAGGAAAGGAAAAATTCTCTACCATCCTCATCGATGGATACCACTCCGTTATATCATATGCAATACTGATTTTTTTGCCTTTTTGGAACTTTTTAGCTGTAATCACCGCCAAAGGCTCAGAACAAATAATACAATCCGGCTGAAAAGAATTGCAAACTTTCTCAAAAGCTTTTCTCTTCTCTTCTATACTTTTTTCTAAGATGGAATAAGACTCTATTTCAATACCATCGATAATCCCTTTAAATTCTGAAGAAAGACTGCAAATTTTAACCTGATTTCCGTCATTAAGCAAAGCTTTTGCCTGATGATAGAAAATTCTGTCATCATCATAACGGTGAGCGGTTGTTAAGAATAGTATTTTATGCATCCTTTTTCAATCAGTTTCCAAAAGTTATCAAATATACACAAAGCAAAAAAAGTGGAGGAGCTCCACTTTCTATTTTATTAATGCTAATGAATTTTTATTTAATTCCAGCCGCCCAACTTCTATCGAATGGCAAAAGAAAATTCCCTATAAATTCGAGATAGGTATTTTTAGAAAAATCAAAAACCTGAATGTCTTTAGCAATTTCTCCGTTTCTTACTTTTGACTTAAAATCATTCAGTTTTAAAGTTTTCACTTCTCCGTTTTCTATAAAACTCGCTTTCATTCTATCGAATAATCCCAATTGATATTCTTCATCAATTTCTCTCATTACTTTCCCAAGCGCATCGATACTGCATCCGGAAGCCATTTCTTTCTCTTCATCCACACAGATGATGATAAACTGATTTTTTTCAATTTTAAAAGACGATGAAAGCGGTTTTCCGTGTGCTGCCCAAGTTGCCAGAAAATCAAAAAGTTTCTCTGTTATCTGTTTTGCTTCTTTTGTTTCAAAAGGTCTTGATGCGGGATATATTATTACTCTGTAGTCGTTTGCTTCTACGATATTAGATTCTTCAATCTTCATTTTAATCAATTTAAAAGGTAAAATTACGCAATTTTCCTGAGTTTGAAACCATTATACTTTTTACTTAAAGCATATAAGAATAATATTAACAGAAGCATAATATATCCGAAGAAAAATCTTAAGCCCGATGAATGTGGGAAAAATAAAAATCTAATATAGATATTTATTAATAAAAAAACAGCAAGTATTCTTATCCAGGAATCTTTTGAGAAATAAAATATCAGTCCAAAAAGTCCAAAAACCGTTAGCGTAACTTTTTTGAAATGAATAATTTTATCAAAAATCACAGTAAGATATTCCTTCAGTGTAAAATCTGGTGATGGATGAGAGATAAAAGCTCTTCTACGAATAAAAGTGTCATAAAACAAATGTTTCCAGCCTGGATATTGACATAGCTTAATAATTATAAGATATAAAATTAAAAGAACTATTCCCTGAATTATTAGACTAAAATCCAGCTTTTTATTGATGAAATATTCATAAAGAAAAAGAATTCCAAGATAACTTAAAGTGAAAGGAATATAATCCGGTCTTGTGAAAATTATGAAAAAAAGGATTAAAAACATAATCCAGTTATTCCATTTTTTTAATATTCCGATCATGAAAACCAATAAGATCTGGAAAATAAACATATCCGGTGTTGCGACTCTTGACATGTAGGTCATTGGAGGTAAAAGCATTATTCCTACGCATAATACAAAGGCAAAAATATAATTTTCAGGAAATATAATTTTCAGAATGTAAAAGAGCAACAATCCAGAAACAAAATAAGCAATAATACTTAAAAATGTCACTGAATCTGGCGAAGAAAAACCTGATTCATACAAAAGTAAGATTCCAAGATTATAACCAATTTTGATTTTGAAGTAGGGCAACTGTTCACTAAAAGCCTGTGTATTATTGGCAAAAGCCTGTCGCGCTTTGTCGGCAGGCTTTAATGTTCCTAAAATATCTTTAAATTGAAATTCAGGAGCTTTTTTCTGAATTTCTTCATAAGTGAGTATTCTGATTTTATTGGCAGAATCGGGGAATTTTAAGGAGTACAAACATCCGATATAGCCAGGCATATCCCAATCGTAAATCCTATTTTTATAGTTCCAAAAACTAAGGAAAATAAAAATAATAATTATCAAAAAAAAGGAGATCTTCCATTTTATTTTCATGGAAATATGAATTTTTAAAGCTTCTTATTTAAGATTATTATTATAAATCTTCGGCTTCCGCTAAAAGTTCTACAATATCTTTCACGGCAACTTCATCATTTTTATTGAAATGTTTTACACCGTCCGTCATCATCGTATTACAGAAAGGACATCCTGTTGCGATTACTTTAGGCTCGAAAGACAGAGCTTCTTCAGTTCTTTCGATATTGATGTCTTTTTTTCCTTTTTCAGGTTCTTTAAACATTTGTGCTCCTCCTGCTCCACAGCAAAGACCATTGGTCTTGCAACGTTTCATTTCTACCAGTTCGGCATCCAGTTTTTCCAATAAAAGTCTCGGCGCTTCATATTCTTCATTGGCTCTTCCCAGATAACAAGGATCATGAAAGGTAATTTTTTTACCGCTGAATGCGCCGCCTTCAATTTTCAGACGTCCTTCTTCCATTAATTTTTTAAGGAATTGGGTGTGATGCATTACTTCATAGTTCCCTCCTAAATTCGGATATTCATTTTTAAGCGTATTAAAGCAGTGTGGACAAGCCGTAACGATTCTTTTTACTTCGTAAGCGTTCAGAATTTCGATATTTGTTAATGCCATCATCTGGAAAACGAACTCATTTCCTGCACGTTTTGCAGGATCTCCTGTACAGCTTTCTTCCTGTCCGAGTACCGCGAATTCAACGCCTATTTTATTTAAAATTTTGCAAAATGCTTTCGTGATTTTTTTAGCGCGGTCGTCGAAACTTCCGGCACAACCTACCCAAAATAAAACTTCAGGCGATTTTCCTTCGGCAGCATATTCTGCCATTGTTTTTATATTGAAATCCATTTTATATCAGTTTATCAATATCACAATGTAACAGTTTTCAATGAAAAGATTGCTACATTGTTAAATTTTAGATTGTTACATTAATTAGTCTTTTGCCCAGTTCAGACGGTCTGCCTGATTGTATTGCCAAGGTGCAGCGTTGTTTTCTACATTTGTCATCATCAGGTTTAATTCCTGCGGTGCAGCAGATTGCTCCATAACAAGGAATCTTCTCATTTCGAAAATGATAGAAAGCGGATCCAGCAATACAGGACAAGCTTCTGTACATGCGTTACAGGTGGTACAAGCCCATAATTCTTCTTTGGTGATGTAGTCGTTCAACAGTTTTTTTCCGTCGTCTACAAACTTTCCGTTTTTATCAATGTTTTTGCCGACTTCTTCAAGACGGTCTCTTGTCTTCATTAAAATGGCTCTCGGAGACAATTTTTTGCCGGTAATATTTGCCGGACAAACCGCAGTACAACGACCGCATTCTGTACATGAATAAGCATTTAACAACTGAACCTGATTAAGATCAAAAATATCTTCTGCTCCGAATTTCGCAGGCGTTTCTGCCTCTCCTTCTGCCGGAGCTGCGTAAGGATCTGCATTCGGATCCATCATCAGTTTAATTTCTTTCGTTACAGATTCAAGATTATTGAATTTTCCTTTCTCTTCAAGGTTTGCATACCAGGTGCTCGGGAAAGCAAGAATGATGTGTAAATGTTTTGAATAATAAAGATAATTCATGAAGAATAATATCCCTACAAAGTGGAACCACCAAGCTGCTCTTTCAACGCCGAATAAGAATCCGTTATCAAAACTGAAAACTTCAAGGAACGGAACGAAAGTCATTTCGCTGATCGGGAAAGATCCTACTTTTACAAAATGACCGTAACCATTTGACTGGAGAATAAAGTCTGAAGCGTTCATGGTAAAGAAAGCCATCATCAAAGCAAATTCGATAATCAGAATCCAGTTTGCATCTTCTTTTGGCCAGCCTAAAAGTTCTTTCATCGTTAATCTTTTTACTCCGTAAAAATTTCTACGAATAAAAAATACAACAACGCCAATTACCACTAAAAGTGCCAAAACTTCTAAAGTAGCGGTAAAGAAACCATAAACGGTGCTTCCTAAAATGGTTGATAAAAATCTGTGTGTTCCGAAGATTCCATCCACTACAATTTCGATAAGCTCGATATTGATGATGATGAAGCCTACATACACAAAAAGGTGTAAAATTCCGGCTACAGGACGTTTTGTCATCTTACTCTGCCCCATTGCAACAGTTGCCATTGTTGCCCATCTTTCTCCTCTTCTGTCGCTGCGATTGATCTCACGTCCTAATCTGATGTTTCTATATATCTTCTGCAGACTTTTTACAAAAAGTCCAAAACCTGCAATTAATAAAATCAGAAAAATAATATTAGGGATATAATGCATGGTTTAAAAAATTAGTCTTTATTATTTTTTCCGAAAACGGAGAAGTTAACATATTTTTTTGGGTGCGCTTTCAAATCTTCGATCAAAGAATTAAGATTGTTTGAAGCGGCATTCAGGTTGTTGTAAAGCTGATCGTCTTTCATAATTTTCCCTAAACTTCCTTCCCCTCTGTCGATTCCTGAAACCACATTATTTAACTGTCCTACTGTAGCATCTAAATTAGCGATGGTAGCATTCAGTTTTTTAGTATCAATGCTTTCTGCTAAATTTCCATATTTATCCAAAGTAACTTTTCCGCTCTGCATGGTAAGACTTGCATCGTCCAATACTTTCTGAAGTTTAGGATCGTTGTGACCCACTAAGGAATTTACGCTTCCTGCCGTAGTCTGTAAAGCGGCAACCGTTTTGTTAAGATTAGCCAGTAATAATTTAATTTCCTGTCTGTTCTGCGCATCAACAAGCTGATTGGCATTCGTCATCAGAGAGTCTACTCTGTGTAAAACAACCTGTAATTGATCTTTTACAGGACCTACCTGTGAAGAAAGGCTTCCTAAAGTTCCTAATTTAAATGCCCCTTTTAAAGTATCTCCGTCTTTTGCCGTTGGACCTCCGTACATCAAGTTAATTCTCATTTCTTTTCCTCCCATTAAACTCGGTTCAAAAATTTCCAATGTTGAATTTTTTGAGAACTCAAAATTGCTATCAACCGTAATTTTTACAAGAAAATCGATTTTACCGTCCTTAGATGTATGAGGAATAATTTTATCAACCTGTCCTACCTTTAATCCGTTAATGGAAACAGGGGAAGATTGTGCCAATCCCTCGACGTTATCATATTGTGCGTAAAATATATTATCGGTAGTAAAAAGGCTTCTGCCTTTCATAAATTGAAAAAGCACCACAAAGCCGACAATGGCCAATAGTGCGATTACACCAGCTTTTAATTCTTTACTGAACTTCACTTGCTAAATTTTTTCTAATGAGCAAATATACTACATTTAAATGAATGTTTTTCTCTATTGCTCTGCGTTACACACAAAAAAAGCGGCAAAAACTTTGCCGCTTTTTATCTATCTGAAAAATTATTTTTATTGTTGCTGAGAACCTAGCTTGTTCCAGATCTCGATTCTGTAATCTTCGATATCCGAATTGTCTTGTAAGCTCTTTAACCAAGCCTGCCCGAACATTCCGCCGTTTCTCTGGGTAACAGATTCTGTAAACTGTTTAAGATCTCCGGGCTGCTTGTTTGTAATTTCGTTCTTTTTAACAAGAACATACACTCCTGTTCCTCCTTCAACCGGCTTAGAAAGTTGTCCTTTCTTCACTCCGAATGCAGCTCCGGCAACTTTTGGCTCCATAGAACCTGCTACTGAAGGATTTAATAAGTTAACCTGTGCAGATTGTTTTGTAGTTCCGAACTGCTTAGCGATCTGATCTAAATTTCCTGCTTTCGCGATTTTCTCAGAAATCTGTTTTGCAGCCAGTTTATTTTTAACCACTACTTCAATCTGATCTCTTACAGATTCCGGATCTGCAGTTCCTTTTTCCTGCTTCCCGTTTAAGTAAACTACAATTTTATCTCCTGTTCCGTCTACTGTAAACAATTCAGTATCTCCTTTTTCTCTTTTCTTGTCAAAAGCCCATGCAAGGATTTCCGGATCTTTGTCTGTTCCTAATCCCTGAAGCTGTCCGTCGAATCTCTTCGCCTGTTTAGGATTAGAGAACTGATAGTTTGCTTTTTTAGCAATATTCACGAAATCGTTGAAAGATTTCCCCTGAACCTGCTGAACGAATCTGCTTGCTTTTTTGTTTACTTCTGCTTCCGTAGCATCAGAAGGTTTAACCGCTTTTACCAAGTTTGCCACTTTATAAGCCATTGCTCCCGGTTTTTTATCTTCAATGTTGATGATATGATACCCGAACTGTGTTTCTACAACACCTGTCGCACCTTTAGGGTTTTCAGACAGGTATTTTAAGAACTCAGGAACGAAAGGTGTTTCAGGAGTTGTCCATCCTAAGCTACCACCTTGTGCAGCAGAATTTGGATCGTTTGATAATTTAAGGAATTCTGTAAATTTCCCCGGATTAGCTTTTACAATTGCTCCGATAGAATCTGCCAGTTTCTTAGCCTGTTCTTTGGATCTTGTAACTCCTTCTCCCGCAGGACTTCCTTTGAAAGCGATTAGAATATGTCTTGACAGTGTAGAATCTGAAGTCTTTTTATCTAAAAGTTTAGAAACTACATAAAAATTCTGCTCTTTGTAAGGACCAAAAGTCTGACCGATCGCTGCTGTCGGAAGCTGTGCCTGAATGGTCTGAGGCAATTGGTTTGGCTTCAGATACTGTGGATTGAATGGCATATCAGAATTCGCCATGATGAACATAGAGTCATTCTTTGTATTCTGGAAGTTTTCAGAACCTCCGCTTGCATCGCTTCCTACAGAGAATAATTTATTGATTTCTTTCTGAGCCGCCGCATCATCTGCAGGGCTTGGCTGAGAAGGGAAATAAACGATTCCTATATTTCTGCTTTCTTCCGCTTTGAACATTATCGGATGCTGCTTGATATAATTTGTTAAATCTTCAGTGGTAACTTTAATGTTGTTTTTTTGAAGATAAGCTGCATAATCTACTTTTACGAAATCGATATCAGCTAACTGATCTCTTTCTCTCATCAACTCTTCAGCTTCTTTTTTACCTGTAGTAATTCCTGTAGAAACATTAGCAAATACCTGTCTCGCCATCAATCTGTACTCGATTGATTTTCTGGTTTTCAACCATTGGTTGTACCCTTCCGGCGAAGCCGCTTTCATATCTTCTATCTGTTTTTTAAGCTCCTGGGTTTTGAAATTACCTTTCTCATCAAAAAACTGCTTCTGCTGTGCAAACATCTGATCGTACTGGATCTGGTTCCAGAAGTAATCGTCCGTCATTTCGAAGCCCATTTTCTCGAATTGCTGTTTGATCAGCTTCGATTGCACAAGCAATTGCCAAGCCTGCTCTTCAAGACCATTTTTTGGTTGACCTTGCTGTTCAGCCTGTTGTTGCAGTACGAAAAGTTGATCGTTAAACTCTTCACGGGTAATTTTCTCACCATTCACTTTTCCTAAAACATCAGGATTTTTACCAAAAACCTTATCAATACTGTCGGGGTTTACAAGGAACGCCAAAAGCGCCAGTGCAATTACTCCCATCAAAAGCCAAGGTCTACTCCTAATTTGTCCTAAAATTGCCATTATATAAATTATAGTTTTTTATCAGTTTGCGAAAATACACATTTTTAAGAAATTACGGAAATACAAGACCTTTATTTTAATTTTTAAAATTTAATTTTTATAAAAAAGGAAATTTTGACCGTATTTTTTAGTAAAAAACAAATGGCATAAGTCTTGTGCATTTTAAGCACACATAATATGGATTGCCTTTTCAAAACATATTATGAAATTTCACGTTAACGAATTAAAACGATAATGACAATTTGTCATTCGATTTACTATGACAGAATTTGAAGATATTAGTTTAGAAGAAATGATAAGCGACGGATTTGATATTGTAGCTCAGGAAATCAACATTGATGATCTTGCGGAAACAGAAAAAAATTCGGAGCAAAAGATATTCCCGATCCTTCCTGTAAGAAATATGGTGATGTTCCCCAATGTTGTGATCCCGATTACTGCCGGAAGAAAAGCATCTATCCAACTGTTGGAAGAAGCCCAGAAAAATGGCGATTTCATCGGAATCGTAAGCCAGAAAAATTCTGATCTTGAGCAGCCTTCCGAAAAAGATTTATACCAGACCGGAACTTTAGCAAAGATTATTAAAATCATCAAACTTCCGGAAGGAAATATTACTGCGATTACGAAAGGTTTTCACCGATTCAAAATCAAGAAAGTGATTGAAACACAGCCTTATTTTAAAGCAGAAATATCAAAATTAAAGGATTCCAAGCCTAAAAATAAAGAAGAATACGAAGCTTTACTGGAAAATGTAAAAGATCTTGCCCTGAAAATCATTGAGCTGGATCCTAACATTCCGAATGCCGCGAATTTTGCCATAAAAAACATCAACAACAATGATGACCTGTTGAATTTCATCTGCACAAATGCTAATTTCCCTTCTTCTGACAAGCAAAAGCTTCTGGAAGAAAAGAATCTGATGGAAAGAGCCAACAAGTGCTACGAGATGATGCATGAGGATTTCAGAAAGCTGGAACTGAGAAACCAGATCCATCAGAAAACTTCGAAGGATCTTGATAAACAGCAGAGAGAATATTTCCTGAACCAGCAAATCAGAACGATTCAGGAAGAATTGGGAGGCGGTACAGAAGGCGACATAGAAGATCTTATTAAAAAGGCGAGAGAAAAAAAATGGAGCGATGAAGTAGAAGAACATTTCCAGAAGGAAATCAACCGTTTGCAGCGTCAGAATCCTAATTCGCCGGATTACAATGTTCAGAGAAATTACTTGGATTTCTTTACGGATCTTCCTTGGGAAACATACACCAAAGATGTTTTTGATATTGCCAAAGCGGAGAAAATTTTAGATAAAGCCCATTTCGGTTTAGAAGATATCAAGAAAAGAATTCTGGAGCATATGGCTGTTTTAAAGCTTAAAAACAACATGAAATCCCCTATTCTTTTGCTTGTGGGACCTCCCGGAGTCGGTAAAACGTCACTGGGAAAATCTGTTGCAGATGCACTGGGAAGAAAATATGTAAGACTTTCTTTGGGCGGTCTTCACGATGAAAGTGAAATCCGTGGTCACAGAAAAACCTACATTGGTGCAATGGCGGGAAGAATTCTTCAGTCGATTAAAAAATCCGGAACTTCCAATCCTGTTATTGTTTTAGATGAAATGGATAAAATCGGACAGGGATTGCATGGTGATCCAAGTTCGGCGCTTTTAGAAGTTCTTGATCCTGAACAAAATAAGTCTTTCTACGATAATTTCTTGGAAATGGGGTATGATCTGTCTAAAGTAATGTTTATTGCAACGGCAAATTCATTATCTACCATTCAGACTCCTTTGTTAGACAGAACTGAAATCATTCAGATTGCAGGCTATACTTTAGAGGAAAAAATTGAAATCGCCAAAAGACATTTAATTAAAAAACAGCAGGAGGAAAACGGTTTGGATGCTAAATCTTTTAAACTCGGAAATACTGAATTAAAACATATTATCGAAGCACACACTTCGGAAAGCGGCGTAAGATCTCTGGAAAAAAGAATTGCAGGAATCGCGCGTTGGGTAGCTTTGCAGACGGCTTTGGTTAAAGATTACGATCCTAAAATCTCGATCGAAAAAGTGGATGAAATTTTAGGTGTTCCGAGACCGAAAAGCTTATCTGAAATTACAGGAGTTCCAGGGGTTGTTACAGGTCTCGCATGGACGAGCGTTGGCGGAGATATTTTATTCATTGAAAGTATTTTGAGCAACGGAAAAGGATCATTATCCATGACCGGAAATTTAGGAACCGTGATGAAAGAATCTGCGACCATTGCGCTGGAATATATTAAAGCGAAACATGATGAACTGGGAATTTCTCAGGATGACATCGAAAAGAAAAACATCCACGTTCACGTTCCGGAAGGCGCAACGCCAAAAGACGGACCTTCTGCGGGAATTGCTATGCTGACTTCTATGGTTTCTTCATTTAAAAATAAAAAAGTAAAACCTCATCTTGCCATGACAGGAGAGATTACTTTAAGAGGAAAAGTTCTTCCGGTGGGAGGAATTAAAGAAAAACTTCTTGCAGCTACAAGAGCGGGAATTAAAGAGGTTATTCTTTGTGAAGCCAACAGAAAAGATGTGGAAGAAATTAAAAAAGATTATCTGAAAAACCTGAATGTACATTATGTAAACAGAATGGAAGAAGTTATCGAAATCGCATTGGAGAAATAAATTCTTTTTCAATAAAATTTTAGAGTAAAAGAAAGTAATCTTTAAAAATAAATTTAACAGGCCATAGCAAAAACTCAATTGCTATGGCTTTTTTTCTTGTGTACACGGATAATTTTGAATTACATAAGTTCAGCAACAACTAATTAAAATTACAAATTCCTTAACTATAGAGAAAACAGATTAGAGGATTATTTAAAATATCGAAATTTTAAACAATTATTATCTACAGAACAACGAAATATTTCATAATTTTGTATTACACAAACACAAAATAATCGTATAAAAAAACATAATGTTACTAAAATTATATTCGGAAAAAAGATGTATAATAAATTTATTTCATATTTGAATGGATTGTTAGCTTCGCCTCTCAATCCCGAAGAAATTAAGATCATCAAAGAGGTTTTCAAACCTAAGACTTTATTAAAGAACCAGTATTTTCTTCAGCAAGGTGAAATATGTAAATTAACCGGATTTATCGTTAAGGGAGCTATCAAACAGTATTCTCTTGATGAAAAAGGTAAAGAAAAGGTTCTGGGTTTACTTATAGACAACTGGTGGGTCGGAGACAGGGAAAGTATGTTGAAAAATACACCTTCATCATATTATATTCAGGCATATCAGCGTTCCGAGCTGTTGATATTTACAAAAGAAGATTTTGAAGAGCATCTTATCAATCAGCCCTTTATTCTTGAAGCGCGCAGGATTCTTTTTGAAAGACAGTCTTTACAGCTTTTAAAACGGCTTTATGCGACCAATATGCTGCCTGCAAAACAAAGAATACAGGAACTTGAAAACTGTTATCCGGATTTTTTTCAGAAATTTCCGCAACATCTTATTGCTTCTTATCTTGGTTTAACCAAAGAAACTTACAGCAGGATTAAAAGCAATATGCTGAAAAACCAGTAAATTCTTGTAAATTTTATTCAGCATTATAAAAAACGTTGATTTAGATCAACGTTTTTTATTGATCTAAATCAACAATAATTTTTCTTTTTTATAAGCAACTTTGTGTAAGCAAAAACATTTTAAAGTTTCAGCTTTCAGTTAAAAACTTTAAAAATCTTACAGATTTTCACCAGCCACCAGACCCGACATTTAAGAAATTACCATCATCCATTGTTGGACGAAGCCCAAGTAGGTATTTGGCTGTATCAGATTATTTATAACAAATTGAAAAACTAGCGATGAAAACAAAAATTATTTTATTGTTCTTTGGTCTTCTTTCGTTTTTGCCAAACGCTCAAATAGGGATTTCGAAAGACACTTCTTTTCAACCGGATTCAAGAGCAATGCTGCATATTAAGCAGGATAATTTCGCGGCAAGAATTCCGAGATCCAATACAGCATTATCTTTGCCCGTCTCCGAAACGGCAACTACCGGAACAGGAACTCAGGGATCGATAATATTCAACCGAGAAACCGGAAGTATTGTACAGAATGACGGCACAACCTGGAAGATATCGGATCCTATTGTAAGCACCATGAAGAGCAATAAAATGGCAAGATTCATAAGATCCGGCGTTGTAACTTCATCATGCGGAACGTGCGGATTAGCCTGCGCGCTTACCGTAAGAACCTGCTCTACGGAAAATATTCTTTTTACAAACAGCAGTCCTGTTTTTAATGATATTTCTTCGAGTGTTGCTCTTGCCTCTACGAACAGCAATGTGATTAATATAAATGAAAAAGGTCTTTATAAGATTTCTTTTAAAAGCGGTGCGATTGATATAAGTACGCCTTTGTGTGCAGGAGTTGTTATCAATCTTCAATCGAGGGTAAATCTGGAATTAAGTTCTTCTACAGATGCAACGTGGAGACCTATTAATAATAATTCAAGCAGCTCAACATCCGGAGCCTTATCGGTAACTACCTTAGCTCCGGGTGCTATTGACGTGGGACAGGCACTTTCTTTTACCTACGTAGGCGTTTTCAATGCAGGTGATAAACTGAGACTGACAATGAACGGTACACAAAACATCGGAACGGGCGTGTGTACAGGAGTATTGGGAGGAAACAATATGTTTTTCTCTATGGATAAAACAGGAAACTCTGTTTCTGAAATTATTATAGAAAAAATAAACATGTAATGATGAAAAAAAATTTATTATTTGCCGTAATATTTTCCCTCCAGCTATTTCATGGACAAATAGTAATCGGCGGAAATGATATCAGTACAAAAAACATTGTAAAAATCGTGGATGGATCTAAAGGCGTTATTCTTCCCTTTTCCAATACCTATACAACCTTCCCGAAATACAATGTGTCTGCAACGGATATTTTTGATGATTATCCTAATCTTACAGGAAGTCTGATCTACAGTAAAAATGATGATCAGTACTATAAATACGACGGATATTCCTGGAATCCTGCAAGACAGATTCAGGCGATCTATCAGCCGAAAGCTTCCCGTTTAGGAGTCTCTTCAGGGACTACGATTCCCTGCATTTCATTTGGGATCGGATTCTGCTTCGCCGGAAACACGCCTACTTATCTGGCTGCAGATAACAGAAGCCAGGTGCTCGTAGACAATTTAACATTAAAAAACACAGGAAATGTAACTATAAAACAATCCGGCATCTACGATATTGCTGTTGCCTTAGGCTTTACAGGAGGTAGTTTCGGATTACAGGCAGGAATTACAGAATTTAAAATGAGTCTTCAGGTAAAATATACCTCAACATCAGATTGGGAAACGGTAGTTACCAAGACCAATTATTCTATTGTTTTTGTAATCGACACACAGGGAAACAAGACTTCAAGCTTTTCGCAAACCGTCTACTTACCTTCAGGAGCAGAGCTCAGAGTGGTTCCGGAAATCAGCTCAAATGCTATTTCGGGAGGCTCTTTATCTGCTTACGGAACAGATTCTAATGCTCTTTACTCGTATTTGGCAGCGCGTTTAATTAAAAACTATTAATGATGAAAAAAAATATTTATTTACTATTTATCTTTTTACTGAATATTTGCAGCGCTCAGATTAATTTCACCACCCTTACCAATCCCGACTCAAACGCGAACGGCTCTGATCAGGTAATGCTGTACATCACCAATGCTAGTGAAGCGACAGGAGTAAAAGGATTTGGTCTTCCCGCTGTAGATACTGAGATGGATCTGCCTTTTACAGGAAGTAACGCACCTTCTGCCAGAATAGAAAACCTGAGAGGAATGCTCTTATTTGTAAAGAGTACAGGACAGACGATGGTTTTTGACGGATTGGCATGGAGCAAAGCATTTGAAGTGGAATCTGATAATATTTCAAGATTTCAGATTAATTCTGTAAGTACAACTTCAGGATCAACTCTGCTTCCGATAAATTCTTTAATTGATAAACCGAATTTTCTTGCAGATCCGCTAAAGCTGAAAACGAATGTGGGAACTACAGGAGCCAATATCAACCGATTGTATATTCGGCAGACCGGATTATACAGAATTAATCTTAATCTTACCTTCACAGGTCCTGCAGGAACTTTCAGCAACAGACTCGGAGCAGGATTGTTTGTAAATGATGCGCTCCGATGCCAGTTGCTTGAAAATACAGTTAACTTCGACGGAACAAACAGGAAAATAAACCTTGATTTTTCCGTATACATGGTTCAGGGACAGTATATTACCCTGGAAACAGTTTCAGAAATAGGAGGAACTGTATCTTATACCGTAACCAATAACAGTTACGTTACCGTTGAAAAAGTTTTATAAATATCATTAAAATTATCACAAGTTCTCATTTTTGGGAACAAATTAAGGACAGAGACTTATTTCTGTCCTTTTTTCTTTGGTAAACTTAAGAATACAGAATCCAATAATAGTGATCTTATACATGGAATAATCAAGAACAATGAATTGAAATTATCTTAAACAAATTGAAAAATAACCCTTCTGTTACAAGTGTTTTTACTAATTTTATAGAAGTAAGATTTTAAATTATGAATACAGTTCGGCTCCCTTTTCTTGTAAAACTCACGCTGGTTATTATTTCCATCATTGGATTGGGATATCTTCTTGCTTTGGGACAGAGTATTTTAGCTCCGTTTTTTCTGGCATTTTTAATGGCGATGCTGTTTCTGCCGGTTGCCAATTTTCTGGAGAAAAGATTAAGATTTACAAGATCGATGTCGACCATTGCTTCTGTTTTAATGATGCTGTTCATTTTAACGGGGTTAATTTACTTTTTCGGATCACAGCTTTCGGATTTCAGTAAAGATATTCCACACCTTAAAAAGCAGTTTACCTCGGTTGCGGAAGATATTCAGCACTGGGTTTCCAGAACTTTTCACGTAAAAATAGATGAGCAGCTTAATTATATTGATCAGGGACTGAATAAACTTCTTTCTTCATCCGGCGTTATTCTGGGATTTACTTTTGGGATTTTTTCCTCGAGTTTAGGATTCTTTGTGTTTTTTATTCTGTTTTTTATCTTCATCTTGAATTACAGAAGAGTTTTAAACAACTTTATTATTACCGTTTTTAATGAAAAACATAAAGCCAGCGTTCAGGAAGTGGTAGGCGAAGTAAGAGTGATGACCAAAAAGTACATTATCGGATTGTGTCTTCAGATTTTAATCGTTTCCGTCCTTACTTCTATTGTTCTTACGATTCTGGGAGTAAAATACGCCATTCTTTTAGGAGTTCTTACGGGCTTGTTAAATGTAATTCCGTATCTGGGAATCTGCATCAGTCTTTTGATTTCATGCTTTATCGCTTTCGCAACCTCTACTCCATCTACCTGCATCTATGTGGCAATCGGCTATATTGCGGTTCATGTTGTAGACGGAAATATTGTTCTGCCATTTGTGGTGGGTTCCAAAGTAAAAATCAATGCTTTATTTTCATTTATAGGAATTCTTATCGGAGAACATCTTTGGGGAATTGCGGGGATGTTTCTGTGCATTCCGGCTATCGCCATCATTAAAATAATTTTCGAAAGAGTTCAGGGACTTCAGCCTTGGGGAAAATTGCTGGGTGAAGAAGAAAAGCCCGATAAAAAGAAAAAAACCTATAAAATTTCTAAGAACATTACTTTAAAGGAAATGGATTGATTATCAAGCATTAACTATAAAAAAGAAAGCCTTCAAAATCGAAGGCTTTTATTTTTACAATGCACAAAGCGGCTGTAATCCATTTGGGCAGGTTTCTGTACAGTAGATATACTGACCGCTGTCCGGACAATACCCTACAGGATCGCCAGGATTTCCCGGATCTCCTCCTCCACCTAAACAAGGATCGCCCGGCGGAATTTTACAAGGACATCCAACAGGTCCGATATCGCACTTTTCTGCGCCTCCGCCTCCTTTAATTTCTCTTAAATCTGCACGATTTAGTTTTTTAAGATTTTTCAGCATAATATTTAGTTTTATTTGTCTTGCACAACAAATATATTAAATCAATCCATATAATTCAATAAATATTTCTCAAAACCGAGAATTTATTTAAATTTTATTTCCTTTTTAATCAGCCGATTATATTTTTATTTAACTTTAATAAAAAATCATAACATGAAAATCGTAAAATTTATCCTTTCCCTTCTTTTCGGATTGATGTTCATTAATGCCGGATTAAACAAATTCTTCAATTATATGCCGATGGAAAAGCCGACTCCCGAACAAATGAAACTTTTTGCCGCATTTGGAGAAATCAGTTGGCTGATGCCGCTTACCGGAGTAGTTGAAGTTATCGGCGGATTGCTTTTTATTTTTCCTAAAACAAGGGCTTTAGGTGCCGTTATTATTCTACCGGTAATGATCGGAATTGTCTGTCATATCTTCACCTTAGACAAATCTCCCATGGGAATGTCAATTGCCGGAGTCCTTTTTCTGATCAATCTCTGGATGATTATCGACAATAAAGAAAAATATAAAACCTTAGTGAAATAAAAGATTGAATGGTCAATAGTGAATTTTGCTGCGCAAGTGAATTTTAAAATTGCCAAACAAAACGAATTGATCATTGATCATTCACTTTTATCATCATACAAATGCACTGAAACCTGTAATTGATCTTCCTACAATCAGGGAGTTGATTTCTTTTGTGCCCTCGTAAGAATAAATAGCCGGAGTCCTTTTCCTTATCAATCTCTGGATCATTATCGATAATAAAGAAAAATATAAAACTTTAGTGAAATAAAAGGCTGAATGGTCAATAGTGAATTTTGCTGCGCAAGTGAATTTAATCCATTGCCAAGCAAAGCGAATTGACCATTGACCATTGACCATTCTCTTTTAGATCATCATACAAATGCACTGAAACCTGTAATTGATCTTCCTACAATCAGGGAGTTGATTTCTTTTGTGCCTTCGTAAGAATAAATAGCTTCTGCATCAGCTACAAATCTTGCCACATCATATTCGAGCAGAATTCCGTTTCCGCCCATCACTTCACGCGCTCTGGAAACAATATCTCTGGTTCTCATGGTACAGAAAACTTTTGCCAGAGAAGCGTGTTCATCTTTTAAAATTCCTTCATCCTGCATTTCAGAAAGCCTGAAAACCATGGCCTGCATTGCCGTAAGATTAGAAAGCATCTCTACTAAATGTCCCTGAATCATCTGGAAGGAAGCAATCGGTTTTCCGAACTGTTCTCTTTTTCTGGTGTAATCCAAGGCACTTTCGTACGCTCCTCTTGCGCATCCTGTAGCCATCCATGCAACTCCCGCCCTTGTCATTCTTAAAACTTTTGCGGTGTCTTTAAAGGATTTGGCATTCTGCAACCTGTTTTCTTCTGTCACCAAACAATCTTTCAGCGTAATCAAACCATTCTGAACAATTCTCAATGCCATTTTTCCTCTGATTTTCTCAACGGAATACCCCGGATTGTCTTTTTCAACAATAAATCCTTTTACTTCGCCGTCATCTAAATCTCTTGCCCAGATAATAATTAAATCCGCAAACGTTGCATTTCCGATCCATTTTTTCTGTCCGTTCAGAATCCAGCCTTCAGATGTTTTTTTGCAGGTTACCGTTAATCCTCCCGCTGCTCCGGAACCTACTTCGGGTTCTGTTAATCCAAAGGCTCCGATTTTTTCAAACTTCTGCATCTGTGGAAGCCATTTCTGTTTTTGCTCTTCGGAACCGCAGATATATATGGAACCCATCGACAAACCGGACTGCACTCCGAAAAAAGTAGCAATAGAAGCATCAATTCTAGCCATTTCCATCGCAATAACACCTTCCATTAGAAAAGGCATTCCGGGACAGCCGTACCCTTCGTAAGTAACTCCGCAGATATTCAGTTTTTGAAATTTTGGAATCAGTTCGTGAGGAAATTCATCACGCAGCCAGTAGTGATTAACAAGCGGTTTTACTTCTTTTTCCATGAACGCTCTCACTTTTAACTGAATTTCCCGCTGTTCAGGACTTAATGTGTGATAGATGTCGTAGAAATCGCCGTCTATATCAGGAAGCTCTTTCTTCTTTTTATTCGGATCGAGCATTTTCATCATTCCGTTAAGCTGTTTATCGTCTAATTTGGAGAAATTTTCCATCAGCTTGGGAAGATTTACTTTTTGAGAAATAGCACTCAACTGATCAAAATCTATGAATCTGAATAATTCTATGGCGTTTCGGATTTTGGAAAAAGTATTTGACATAATAATTTGTTGTGTTTGATTTGTAAAAGAACAGCAAAAATTACTCCGAAAATGAGGTAGCTGAATAGCCCACAATTTACAAAACAATGAATTACAACCACTTAAAACAGAATTTCTCTTTACAGAATTTTTACGTTCCATTTTCAAATATTACAAACGATTCTGTCTGAACTTTGGGATAAGCAAAACATTAAAAAATCTATATCTATGAAAACGAAGTACATCGGACTAAGCATCGCAACAGCACTTTTACTGGGAATTTATTCATGCAAAAAAGGAGAAGTTTCTTCCGAAAATCTTGAAAAATATGCATCTGCTGATTCGGCAATAGCAATATCTTCGGACAGTGTTTCTTCTGTGGCAACCATGAAGGTAAAAGACAAGCAGTTCATTAAAACCGCAGACGTGAATATGGAAGTAAAAGATGTCTATGACGCGACCATATCCATTGAAAAATCCGTTCAGGAATTGGGAGGCTTCGTAACGCACAGCGACCTGAAAAGCAATGTGGTTTCTGAGGAAACCTACAATACATCGGATGAACAGGCAATGCTGATAAAAAAATATCAGTCTGAAAACACAATACAGGTAAGAGTTCCCACAGAAAAACTGGGCGAACTGCTGACTTTAATTAATAATAAAAAACTGTTCCTGAATGCAAGATCAATTAATGCGGAAGATGTAACAGCAAATATAAAATATTCGGCACTGGAAGCTCAGCGCAATAAGAAAACAACCAACAATATTGCTCAGATGAATGTAAATAAAGACAAAGTAACCATGAGCGATGAAAATATGAAGGAAGGAAATAGCCAGCAACTGGAAAGCATGAATATGACCGATATGCTGAAATACAGCATTGTTGACATTTACATTAAAGAACCCAAAATAAGAGTCGCAGAAATTGCAGTTACCAACACACAAAGCATAGACGATAAGTACAAATTTGATTTTCTGTACAGCGCAAAATCAGCTTTCGTGGAAGGATATTATCTGATCCAGAAAATTGTAGTAGGACTCATCACAGTCTGGCCAATTGTATTAATAGGAATTGCCGCTGTTTATTTTGTAAGAAAAAGAAAACCTGCTAAAAAACAGCCTACCACAGAAATTTAGCGATCCTAACTTCGGTTATCTATATATATTTTAAATTTTACAATAAACCTTCGGCAAATCCGGAGGTTTTTATGTTGAAAACTTTCTTTTCAGGATTTCCGGTTTTGTTGTATGGAGATGAAGAATCAATTCTCCGAATAATGTATTTGCCCATGCAAACCAAGCTCTTGTAAAGTCTTTCGGGTTATCTACATCAAAAGATTCGTGAATAAATCCGGTTCCGGCATGAGTGGCTTTCAGCATTTTAAGGCAGGAAATAATCTCCTCATCATTATCCGTTGTCAAAGCCTGCATAATCAAACCCAAAGGCCAGATTTTATGCTCTCCGATGTGCGGTCCGCCAATTCCTTTTGCAAATTTACCTTCGCTGAACCACGGATTCGCCTTGCTCAGAGAAAATTTTCGGGTATTTTTATAGATCTCGTCTTCTTTGGATCTGTAACCCAAATACGGAATGGATAATAAATTCGGGACATTGGCATCATCCATAAATAAAGCATTTCCGAAACCGTCGATTTCCAAGGCATAAATTTTCCCAGCTTCCGGATGATTTAAAACTGCATATTTCTGAATGGCTTCATCTACTTCTTTAGCTAAATTTTTAAATTGATCCGAAGAATTTTCATCTTTAAAAATTTCAGAAAAAATTTCCGCAGTTTCCCTCAAAGAAACTACCGCAAACATATTGGAAGAAATTAAAAAAGGATAAAAAGTCGCATCGTCCGAAGGTCTGAACATTGAATGAATCAGTCCAACTTTCTTTGTAGGATTTCCATAACCTCCGGCAAATTGTGTGTCCAGAGGATTTCCGTTGGATCGTTGAAATTTGTACGGACCTTTTGAATCTTTTCTTTGCTGTTCTTTAAAAGTCTGCAAAATTAAAAGCATCGCTTTTTTCCAGTCGGCATCAAAAACGGAAGAAAATCTCCTGTTATTTTACAATAGTTGTAAGATAATCTCATAACATAGCAAAGTGAATCGATCTCCCATTTTCTCTCATGAATTCCGGGTTTCATTTGGGTAGAATCATTTTTCCATTCACTTACTTTATTGGCATCATTGAAAAATGCATTGGCATAAGGATCAAGAAGAACGCATTCAACCTGCTTATTAATGACGCCTTTCAGAAGATTTTTCAGTTTTTCATCTTCGTTAGCGAGACTTAAATACGGATAAACCTGCGCGGAAGAATCCCGAAGCCACATCGCATCAATATCTCCCGTAATCACATACGTGTAAGGTTTATTGTTTTTCCGGTAAAATTTTACGGTTGTATCAAGCGTATTTGGAAAACAGTTTTCAAACATCCACGCCAATTCTTCATCAGCAATTGATTTTTTGATGGTCTTGATGGTTTTCTCAACAGCCTCAGAAGTGAATTTTCTTTCGCTCAAGGGCGGTCTTTTAGAAACGTAATCGTTTGCAAATAAAAATCTTGCAGAAACAGGCAAAGCAAAAAATCCTACTCCCAAAGATGACTTTTTAATAAAATTTCTTCTGTTCAGCATGATGTCATGAAATATTATGCCTAAAAATAAGCATTTTAAATTTTAAAAATTCATTTGTTACTCAACATACATTTGATTTTTAATCATCCATTAATATGATTGAACTAAAATTCCGTAAATTTGCAAATCAATAATTTTACATGAGGATTTGGAATTCAACAATCCTGAATCCGAAGTCACAAAACCTTAATTTCTAAAGATATGCTATCAAAAATAAATCCTACTCAAACCAATAGCTGGAAAGCACTTGACGACCAATTTGCGAATAATGATTTCGATTTAAGAAGCCTTTTTCAGTATAATCCGAATCGTTTCAATGAATTTTCAATCAAAAGACCTAATTTTTTGTTTGATTATTCTAAAAATTTAATCGATTCCAAAACGAAAAACCTCCTTTTAAATCTTGCGGAAGAATGCGAATTGAAAGATGCGATTTCCAAAATGTTTTCGGGAGATAAAATTAACGAAACGGAAGGAAGAGCAGTTTTGCACACTGCTTTGAGGGATTTTTCAGATAAAGAAATTCTGGTTGACGGCGAAAATATCAAGCCTCAGATCAAAAGAGTTCTGGATCATATGAAATCTTTTTCCGAAAGCATTATTTCAGGTGAACATAAAGGTTTTACAGGAAAAGAAATTACAGATGTGGTGAACATCGGAATCGGAGGTTCAGACTTGGGACCTGTGATGGTCGTTTCAGCTTTGAAGCATTTTAAAACAAGGTTAAACGTTCATTTTGTTTCCAATGTAGACGGAAATCATCTGGCGGAAACTGTGAAAACTTTAAATCCTGAAACAACATTATTTATCATTGCTTCCAAGACATTTACCACTCAGGAAACAATGACGAATGCCAACTCAGCCAAAGACTGGTTCTTAAAAGCCGGAAAACAGGAAGATGTGGCAAAACACTTTGTCGCTTTATCCACTAACGCACAGGCAGTTAAAGACTTCGGAATTGCAGAGGAAAACATATTCGAGTTCTGGGATTGGGTTGGCGGAAGATACTCATTGTGGAGTGCGATTGGCTTAAGTATCGTTCTTGCAGTGGGTTACGAAAATTTTGAACAATTATTAAGAGGAGCTTACGATACAGACCAACATTTCCAGACGGCAGATTTTGGAGAAAACATTCCTGTTTTAATGGGACTGATCGGAATCTGGTACAGAAATTTCTATGCAGCAACTACTCATGCGATTCTTCCATATTCTCAGTATTTAGACCGTTTTCCGGCATATTTTCAGCAGGGTGATATGGAAAGTAACGGAAAATGTGTGGACAGAAACGGTGAGTTTGTAGAATATGAAACCGGACCGATTATCTGGGGAGAGCCGGGAACAAACGGACAGCACGCTTTCTATCAGTTGATTCACCAAGGAACAGAATTGATTCCCGCGGATTTTATTGCGTATGCGAAAAGTCCGAATAAAGTTTCTGACCATCAGGATAAATTGTTGGCTAACTTTTTCGCTCAGACTGAAGCACTTGCCTTCGGAAAAACAGAAGAAGAAGTTGAGGAAGAATTAAGAAATTCAGGAAAATCTGATGAGGAAATTGATTTCTTGTTAAACTATAAAGTCTTCCACGGAAACACTCCAACTAACTCAATACTAATCAATGAATTAACTCCTTTTTCATTAGGACAGTTAATTGCGTTATATGAGCATAAAATTTTCGTTCAGGGGGTGATCTGGAATATTTTCAGTTTCGACCAGTTCGGTGTGGAATTAGGAAAAGTTTTAGCCAATAAAATTTTACCGGAACTTGAAAGCAACGAAACAGTTAGTTCACATGATTCTTCAACCAACGGATTGATTAATTATTATAAAGCAAACAAATAAATTATAGCTGATTTTCGTTAATTTTGATTAAAAATACAAAGATATGAGTACTATTACCATTCATCTTAAAAATAAAGAAGAAGAAACTTTAATGGAAAATCTTTTGAAAAAGATGAAAATCAGCTTTGAAAAAAATGAGGATGATTTTGAACTGACGGATGAAATGAAAAGGGTGATTGATGAAGCTTTAAAACAAGACCGATCAAAAGCAATAGATGGCAAAGAATCTTTAAAAAGAATCAGAGCTAAATATGGACTTTAATTATAAATTCTTGCCCACTGCCGAAAAAGATATTGAAGAAGCAACAAAGTATTATGCTGATATCTCGGTAAAAGTTTTAAAAAACTTCAATAAACAATTAGATCTGGCAATTGATAGAATAATTACAAATCCGTATTTTCAGAAAAGGCATAGAAATGTAAGAGCTTTCACTGTAAAGAAATTTCCTTACATTATTTTCTATGAAATTAGTGAAGATGAAAAAATGATTTATATCCTCTCCGTCTTCTGCACACACCAGAATCCGGAAAAATATCCATAAAAATCTAATAAAAAGTAATAAAAGTAAAAATGGCAGAAATTCTTGACGGATTAAAAGTATCCAAAGAAATAAAACAGGAAATCAAAGCTGAAGTAGAAAAAATTCTTGCCAGCAAGAGAAGAGCGCCGCATTTGGTAGCCATTCTTGTGGGAAACAACGGAGCAAGTAAGGCTTACGTAAATGCAAAAGTAAAAGATTGTGAAGAAGTTGGATTTCAATCGAGCTTAATTAAATTTCCAAGCACCGTTTCAGAATCTGAATTATTGGAAAAGATCGATGAATTAAATAAGTCGAAAGCAGTAGACGGATTTATCGTTCAGTTGCCTTTACCAAAGCAGATTGATCAGGAAAAAATCATCAACGCAATTGATCCGAGAAAAGATGTTGACGGTTTCCACCCTGAAAATTTCGGAAAAATGGCTTTGGAAATGGATACGTTCTTACCGGCAACACCGTTTGGAATTTTAACATTACTAGAAAGATATAATATTGAAACAAAAGGTAAAGACTGTGTAATTATCGGAAGAAGTAAAATTGTAGGAAGACCGATGAGCATTCTGATGGGAAGAAAAGATTTCCCGGGAAATTCTACGGTAACGTTAACGCATTCTTACACAAAAGACATCGAAGAATATACTAAAAAAGCAGACATCGTAATTACCGCTTTAGGTGATCCTCACTTTTTAAAAGGTGAAATGATAAAAGAAGGAGCTGTAATTGTGGATGTAGGTATTACAAGAGTAGACGACGATTCTCCAAAAGGATATTATTTGGCGGGTGACGTCGATTTCGACAGCTGTGCAGCAAAAGCAAGCTGGATCACGCCGGTTCCGGGAGGAGTTGGACCTATGACGAGAGCGATGCTGATGAAAAATACCATCATTGCTTATAAAACTTCGGTCTATAACGACTAATTTTAAAATGAATTTAACAGAAGAAATATTATTAAAAGAAGGTAAAATGCTCCCTGTAATGGAGCATTTTTACACTCTTCAGGGAGAAGGAGCGCATACCGGAAAAGCAGCCTATTTCATCAGATTAGGTGGTTGCGATGTCGGTTGCCATTGGTGTGATGTAAAAGAAAGCTGGGATCCGAATCTGCATCCGTTAATGAATGCAGAAGAGATTGCCGAAACCGCAGCTAAACACTGTAAAACGATTGTTTTGACGGGCGGTGAACCTTTGATGTGGAATCTTGATATTTTAACCGGAAAGTTAAAAGAATT
The DNA here is from genome assembly GCF_003094695.1 of Chryseobacterium sp. HMWF035. Taxonomy (NCBI): domain Bacteria; kingdom Pseudomonadati; phylum Bacteroidota; class Flavobacteriia; order Flavobacteriales; family Weeksellaceae; genus Chryseobacterium; species Chryseobacterium sp. HMWF035. The sequence goes on from NZ_QEHP01000043.1 coordinate 42,115, forward strand.
AGGCTGTTCCATCCATATTGAGACTTCGGGCGCTTATCCTATGAGCGGACAAATCGACTGGGTTACGCTTTCGCCAAAGAAAACAGGACTTCCGAAAGAAGAAATTTACGCCAAAGCTCATGAGCTTAAAGTGATCGTTTTCAATAACAATGATTTTAAATTTGCAGAGGAACAGGCCGCAAAAGTTTCGGAAAACTGTACTTTGTATCTTCAGAGTGAATGGAGCAAAAGAGATGAAATGTATCCTAAAATTACAGACTTCATTTTAGAACATCCGGAATGGAGAGCCTCAGTTCAGACCCATAAGTACCTGAATATCCCGTAAAAAATATGTAACTTAGCCTTTCGTATCCGAAATACTGATAGATGCAGAGAATTCGATACTCCAGATACCTGAAATCGATCATCGTTTTGCTTGACCTTATGGTTATTGCATCTATTTTTATATTCTTTTTTCTGAGCAGAAATGAAAATTTAAAATACAATCAGGAAACCTGGTATCAGAATTTATTTTCTCTGGCATTATTATTTCTGTTCTGGATGCTTCTCAGCGGCAGGACAAAGATTTATAATATTCCGAGAAACCTTACTTATACTTTATTCTTAGAAAGGCTTTTAATTCATTTTTTGCTGTTTATTATCGGAGTTTTACTCATCGGAAAAGTTAGTTATAATGTATTTTTCAATTCAGATATTTACTGGCTTTCGTTTTACCTGTTCTTCTTTATTTTCCTTGCGAAATCTTTAATTTATTTTGGAATTAAATACTTCAGAAGTCTCGGAATCAACCACAGGAACGTCATGTTCCTGAGCGAAAACAGCTCTACAGAAGTTTTAAAGAATATTTTAAAGGAGAGAAGAGATTACGGTTATAAAATATTCGACTATAAAAATTCTGAAATTAAAGCTGAAGAACTGATTGATTTCTGGAAGACAAACGGAATTCATACCTTATTTATTCCGACCGAAAATATATACAACGAAAAACAGGAAAGAGAGATTTTCAGATTGGCAGAAGCCAATAAAGTACACATTTCCCTTATTCCAAGCATTGTTCAGAACAATTTTTTTCTGTATGATATTGGCTATATTCAGACGCAGCCTGTCCTCAATCAGGCAAAATATCCTTTAGATTATCATTCCAATTTTTTACTGAAAAGAACTTTCGATGTTATTTTTTCAGTAATTGTTTTGGTGGGAATCTGTTCTTGGCTTTTTCCGATCATTGCCATATTAATCCGTTCATCTTCTAAAGGTCCGGTTTTTTTCATACAGGAAAGATATGGTTTCCATGAAGAAGTTTTCAGATGCATCAAATTCAGAACAATGGTTGTGAACGATGAATCGTCTACCAAAACCACTTCGGAAAATGATTCCAGAATTACGAAAATCGGGAAATTTTTAAGAAAAACAAGCCTCGATGAAATGCCTCAGTTCCTGAATGTTTTGAAAGGTGAAATGTCTATTGTAGGGCCGCGACCGCATATGTTGGCTGTAGACGATTATTACAAACCTAAAATCGGAAGATACAGTTTAAGAAGTATGGTAAGTCCCGGAATTACGGGTCTTGCGCAGGTAAACGGACTTCGCGGTGATGCAGGAGATGTGGAAGTGGAAATGAACAAAAGAGTTTTGGCAGATGCTTTCTACGTAAGAAACTGGAGTTTCTTACTGGATCTTGTCATTATTTTGAAAACAATTTTATTGGTGGTAGGCGGAGATAAAAATGCAAAATAATGTTTTTGGTCTACATTATGATATACTAAATTTAATATTAAAACAGAGCTTCAGTCTTAGTCTCAAGTTTAATTTAATTCAATAAAAAAAGTCTAATTTAGCAGAATGTTAAAAAAGTTTTTTACAGCAGTCGGAGAATACATTCTTCTTCTTGGTAAATCTATTCAGAAGCCTCAGAAAATGAAGGTTTTCTGGAAGCTGTTCATGAGAGAAATCAACGATTTGGGCGTCAACTCTTTCGGGTTGGTGATCTTTACTTCAATATTCGTGGGAGCTGTTGTTGCCATTCAGATGTTCAACAATTTTGATGCTTCCGATTTCCCTATTCCTCCATCATTTGTAGGATATGCTACGAAAGCAGTATTAGTTCTGGAGTTTTCTCCAACCATCATCAGTTTGATCCTTGCCGGAAAAGTAGGTTCCTATATTGCTTCAAGTATCGGAACGATGAGGGTTTCCGAGCAGATCGACGCACTGGACATTATGGGAGTAAATTCCCCAAACTTTCTTATTTTACCTAAAATTATTGCCTGTGTTATTTTTAATCCTCTGTTAATCGCCATCAGTATTGTTTTTGGTATCGGAGGCGGTTATGTGGCTGGAATTTTAACGGGAAACTGGACAACCAATGATTATGTTGTGGGGATCCAGATGTATATGCCTAATCTGTTTATTTATTATGCATTTACCAAAACAATTGTTTTTGCCTTTATTATTGCTACAGTTCCATCCTATTTCGGATATAATGTAAAAGGAGGTTCTCTGGAAGTAGGTAGAGCGAGTACTCAGGCGGTAGTCTGGACGATGGTATTTATTATTCTTTCGGAATTATTATTAACCCAATTAATTTTAAGCTGATGATTGAGGTAAAAGATCTTAAAAAGAGTTTTGATGAAGTTGAAGTACTTAAAGGAATTTCAACAACTTTCGATAAAGGAAAGGTAAATTTAATTATCGGGCAGAGTGGTTCCGGAAAAACGGTTTTCCTTAAAAGTTTACTGAATGTTTATCAGCCGACATCGGGAGAGATTCTTTTCGACGGAAAAGACATCAATGTAATGACGCGTGAGGAAAAACAGCATCTTCGTTCAGAAATCGGGACTGTATTTCAGGGAAGTGCTTTGTTTGATTCTTTAACGGTGGAAGAAAATATTATGTTTCCACTGGATATGTTTACCAATTTAACATTCAGAGAAAAGAAAAAAAGGGTTTTTGATGTTATCGGAAGAGTACATCTGGATAAAGCCAACCGAAAATTCCCTTCTGAAATCTCGGGAGGGATGCAGAAACGTGTGGCAATTGCAAGAGCTATTGTCAACAATCCGAAATACCTTTTCTGTGATGAGCCAAATTCCGGACTGGATCCTTATACATCGAACGTCATCGATGATCTTTTGCTTGAAATTACCAAGGAATATAACACAACAACGATCATCAATACCCACGATATGAATTCGGTAATGACGATTGGAGAAAAAATTGTCTATCTGAGACTGGGAATTAAAGAATGGGAAGGAAATAAAGACGTTCTGATTACGGCAGGCAATAAAAACCTTATTGATTTCGTTTATTCATCAGAATTATTTAAAGAACTGAGAGAATATCTGCTTGAGAATAATAAAACTATTGATAATACCATTACAAAAATAGAAGATAATGAAAAAGGCACTTAGTATCGCATTAATAGGTTTTTCTATGTTTGCTTCTGCACAAATTTCCCTTGCAGGAAAAGCAAATTTAATTTTTCCTACGGGATCTCCTTCATGGAAAAACATTAAAGGAACCGTAAACCAGGCAATTGAAGGAGAAGGTAAAAATAATGTAGGCTTCAATATTGGTCTTTCTTTAAAAGCGAATCTTCCTGCATCGTTCTTTCTAATGCCGGAATTGTATTATACGACTTTTAAAAGTGATTTTACAGATCCTGCATCCAATACCACTTTCGATATTAAAAACAACCGTCTGGACTTACCTGTATTAATCGGACATAAAGTTTTAGGTGACTTTTTAGGAGTGTATGTAGGTCCTGTTGCAAGTTATAATTTAAGCAAAGAAGATACTTTTAACGATTTTCAGGAAAATGCAAAGGATAATTTTACAGTAGGCTATCAATTCGGGGCACAGCTTGAAATTAAAAAATTTCTTGTCAATGCCAAATATGAAGGAGCTTTCAGTAAAGATTCCAGAAACTTTATTAATAAGGTTTCCGGTCAGGAAATCAGATACGATAACAGACCTAACTTATTTATGGTAGGTGTGGGATATAAATTTTAACCGGCGAAAATAACAACTGATAAAAAAATCCTCAGATCATTAGATTTGAGGATTTTGATTTTCACGACTGCGAAGTTCTGCTTCACGTCTTGCAATTTCTGCAGCCTGCTGTTCAAGATCTTCCTTATCTTTCTGCAACTGCTTAAATTCTTTTCTTTTCTGCTCAGCTTTTATGGCACTTCCTTTACTTACATACCCTACCATTCCGCCGATAATTAAACCGATTCCAATCCCTCCTAAGATTCCCATAATATGAGACATCTGAAGATCATTAATGGTAAAATTATTAGACGTTAAATAAAAAAGCAGAATAGATAAGGCTAAAAGTACAAGCCCGATAATGGTTAAATTTTTCATAGTGTTGTGTTTAAGTGTTTAATTAAAAAGCCCCATCAAATTTATTAAAATTCAACAAGGCTTTTACTCAAGATTAAATTCTTTATGATTTATATTTTTCCACCTGCAGCCTTGTAATATTCTAAAGCTTTAGGCAAATTTTTATTAATATCCGAGATTCTTGTTTCAGGATTCGGGTGAGTGGAAAGGAATTCCGGTTGTCTTGCTCCTGTAGATGCAGCTTCCATTCTATTCCAGAAAGGAATTGCTTCTCTTGGATCGTAACCTGCCATTCCCATTAAATATAATCCCATCTGATCTGCCTCAGACTCCTGATTTCTTCCGTATTTCAATAAAGCAACCTGAGATCCAATTGGGTAAACCTGCTGGAAAACGCTCGCCCATTGAGAATTGGAAATAGATCCTCCCAAAATTTGTCCGCCATATTGTGCGATCATAGCCTGAGAAATTCTTTCGTTTCCGTGTCCTGCCAAAGCATGAGAAACTTCGTGTCCCATTACCACAGCCAAACCGTTCTCATTTTTTGTAACCGGTAAAATTCCTGTATATACGGCAACTTTTCCGCCCGGCATACACCATGCATTGAGCTCGTTGCTTTGAAGAAGATTAAATTCCCAATTGTAGTTCGCAAGATCTGCGGAACGCCCGATTTGCTGATAATATCTTTCGGCAGCAGATTTTATTCTGGAACCTACACTTACCACTTTTTTCGCATCTGCAGTTCCGGAAATCACTTTAGATTTTCCTAATGTTGTTTTGTATTCCTGAGCAGACATGGTCATAATTTCTGAGTTATTTGCCAGCTGCAGAGAAGATCTGCCCGTAATTGGGTTTGTAGTACAAGCAGCAACCGACAGGGCAACGGCTCCAATTCCAAAAATGTGTTTTATTTTCATAGTGCGAGTGTATACGTTCAACCTTTACAATTTTTGTTCCAAAATAATTTTAAACAATATATTTGCATATAATTTGCTATATAAATTTAACAATTATTTTAGTATTATGAAAAAGTATATTTCGATTATATTTGTTTTTGGATTTCTGATGATCTTCCAAAACTGCTCTTCTCAAACCGCTACAGATCCTTCCGCTGTAACAGCACTTGTGAATTCCGAAGACTTCTCGTTTCATGCAGAAAGAGCTACACCCACGAATTATGACGTTATTAATGTGATGGGTTCTCTTCCCAACGCTACAGCGTCGAGAATTCTTGATCTTTCGGGAAGCAATTATTCTATTGATCTGAGAAAAGATAAACTTGAGGTTGTACTGCCTTATTTCGGAAGAGTTTTTAATCCTACTTACGGAAATACGACCCAAAACAGTTACAGATTTACTTCAAAAGATTTTACCGTGACAAAGTCTCAGGGAAAAAAGGGAAAATGGATCGTAAAAATTAAAGTGAATGACCAAAGTTCTGTTGATGAAATCAATATTGAGGTTTTCAAAAACGGAAAGGCTTTTACTTCTATCAGAAGCAACGACAGACAGCCAATTTCGTATGACGGATATATTACGAAAAATGAAGAGGAGAAAGAAAAGCTTTAATTGAACTATTCTTTAGACAAAAATTTATCCACAAATAATTTTGCTTCGGTACTTGGATTTGAAATCATGGCTGAAGCATTTTTTTTGTGCAGAAGATATGCTTCTTCCACGGAATTATTTTTTTTCATCATGGACAGAATATATTCCTGAACCCAATATTCAAACCGTTTTTCTGCCTGTTGGATTCTTACCTCTTCGAAACGGTTGGTTTTCTTTTTAAGATTAATAAAATCATCAATCTTTTCAAAAACATCATTCAGACCTTCATTACTTAAAGCAGACCCCAGTAAAACAGGAATTTTCCAGTCTTTTTCTTTTGGTGGCATAAAATCTAAGGCTCTTTTTAATTCCAGTCTAGTATTTTTGGCTTTCTGAAGGTTGTCCTGATCGACTTTATTGATGAAAATAACATCCACCATTTCCATAATTCCGCGCTTGATGCCCTGAAGTTCATCTCCGCCGCCAATGATTTTTAAGAATAAAAAAACATCCGTAATATCGGCAACCAAAACTTCAGACTGCCCTACTCCAACGGTTTCTATTAAAATATAATCGTAACCTGCCGCTTCGCAGATCATCATGGTTTCAAAAGTTGTGTTTGCCACTCCGCCCAGAAATCCGGAACTCGGGGAAGGTCGGATAAATGCATTTTCTTCTTTGGCAAGTTCTTCCATGCGGGTTTTATCGCCCAAAATGCTTCCTTTATTGATGGCTGAACTTGGATCAATGGCTAAAACTGCCACTTTTTTGCCATTGGCAATGGCAAGTCTTCCGAAATTTTCAATGAAAGTTGATTTTCCGGCTCCCGGAACACCCGTAACTCCTACTCTGGTTGAGTTTCCGGTAAAAGGCATGATTTGTTTGAGGAGTTCTTCTGCCTGTATTCTGTGTTCGGCTTTTTTACTTTCAACTAATGTAATGGCTTTTGCGATCAGGCGTTTGTTTCCCGATCTTATTCCTTCTATTAGCTCTTCTGTAGAAAATTTCATTGTTTCAAAAATAGACAATTAAACGGGAATGGTCAAGAGGGAATTTATTGGATTACGGAATGTTTAAGTTGAGTTTTTAGGTTTGTCTTTCATTACAATGCATCAGAAATATTGTAACTGAACTCTGACCTAGCCCCGATTGGAGTATTTGTCTGAGCTCATTTTAGGGTTTCGGCGGCAGCTTCGCTGCCGCCGAAACCCTAAAATAGCGAGTACGGAAAGCGGGAAACAGCTTCAGATAAAATATTTAGAATTTAATTTACTCTAAACACCCCGTCAAAAATTCTTCCGAATTTTTGACTCCCCTCCCCTGGAGGGGAATTTCTTCGAATACTTTTTATTCATTTTATTATTAATAATTAAACATTGAAAATAAACTTTCTGACTCGTGTTGTAATTTTTATTTCTTCTAAATTATGTACAATTTTATCAATGGAAACGGTAATTTGCTACATTTGTTTGAATAAACAGTTAAAAAACATGAAAAAACTTATCGCTGTAGCATCATTTGCTGCCGTTTTACTGGCATCCTGTACTCCAAAAGCTTCAACAGCAACGGCTCCTGTAGCTTCGACTTCTACAGCAGAACAAATTGCACAAGGAAAAACAATTTTCGAAAACTCTTGCGGAAGATGTCACAAATTACCGAATCCGGCTTCCCATACTTCTGTTCAGTGGGTAGGAATTATGAATTCAATGGCTCCGAAAGCAAGACTTACCGATGAACAGCATCAGTGGGTGTACGATTATATCGTATCTGCAAAAAAATAAATCACAACAAAAAATAGTAATATGAAAAAACTGATTTTGGGTATGACGTTAGCTTCTGCAACCATCGTTGTATCGTGCGGACCAAAAAGTGTAGCGGTAACCGGACCAAAATACACCTCATCCGAACAATTGGCTCAGGGAAAAACCATCTTTGAAAATTCCTGCAACAGATGCCACAAATTGCCGGATCCTGCAAAACACGACGATCAGGGCTGGATAAAAACATTAAGCAGAATGGCTCCGAAAGCGAAATTATCGGAAGATCAGCATCAAATGGTTTATGATTATCTGATTTCAGCAAACAAAAAATAGGCTTCTTTTGAAGTCTATTTTTGTTTTGCGACTATGAGCTAAATGCTAATTGCAAAGATTTTTAAAAATTCAATGACAAAGTGTAATTGACGATTCATTATTCACTTATTTAATCATGATTCCCAAACCTGATTCTAAAGATAAAATAATTTTTCCGCTTTTCACAAAACTTCCTGCTGCATAATCATTTGAGATCAAATTAGCTCCGTCTAAATCGGCGTAATCTGCCATTCCTGTTAAATTACAGGCTGCAGAAATTCCCACGGTAGATTCCGTCATACAGCCGATCATGATTTTGTAATTCAATGCTCTTGCTTTTCTGATCATTTCTAAAGCAGGGGTTAATCCGCCACATTTCATTAATTTGATGTTGATGCTTTTATAATAGGAAATTAACTTGTCTAATGAATCCAAATTCTGACAATCTTCATCTGCCATCCAGTTTGCAAAAGATTGTTTTTCTAAAATTCTATAATTATCAATTGGTCTCGGCTGTTCCAGGTAAGAAAACTTCTGAACCTCATCATTTTCCTGAAGCCAGATACAATCTTCATCCGTAAAACTTGCATTGGAATCAAGAGCGATATGTCTGTTAAGTTTTAATAATTTTTCAACGTTGTTTTTATCTAAGCCTTTGCATTTCACTTTGAATTTATTCCATGAACTTTTTTCGATTTTTTCAATCTGATGATCGATTTCACCGACAGAAATGGTGATGGAACTTTCAACTAAATGATCTGATGGAAGATTATTTAATTCAATAAAACTTTTATTTTCCAGTTTGCCGAAAAGATCCCAATAAGCGCAATCTAATGCAGAGAGTAAAAACGGATGCAGATTTAAATTCAACAGATATTTGAAAAATTCTTCCGGATGAATAATTTTACAGTTTTGAATCTGAGGCTGAATTTCATTTAATCTTAAAACAAAGCTCCAAAGATCAATATTATAATAATCGATTGCGACACTTTCTCCGTAACCTTTACATTTATGATGAGATAATTCTATGAGCAAGGCTTCTCTTTTATCATAGTTCCCGTAAGCAATTGAAAATGTTTCTTTTAAATATAACGGTCTGCGTTCAAATCTTAATTCCATTATTAAATGTACAAAAAAGGAAGCCTAAATGACTTCCTTATTAAAATTATTTGATTGAATAATTTATCTAACAATCAGTTTTTCTGTCTGAGTTTTTTCACCCTGTCTGATGTTTACCATATAAACTCCTTTTTGTAATCCTCTGGTTGAAAATGCCTTTTTGGAAGTATTTTCACGCGTATCGGAGAATACTAATTTTCCTGACATATCGAAAAGTTTTACCTTAACGTCTTCCTTGGATTTATCAATATTTCCTACAAAGAATTCATCATAGGTAGGATTTGGAAAAACGACATATTTTGTTTCTGCGTTTCCGGCTTCCTGAGTTGCCAGTACAATATCACATTCTGCAGGATAGGTAAAACTTTCTACCTGATCTGTTCCTACGGTTTTGCTTCCGGCAGAAGCTCCTGTTCCCAAACCTCTTTTAGCAAAGGCTTTCCAGATCATACATTTGTCTGCTCCTCCTGTTTTAACCTGATCTGCCTGAAGAATGGCATCTCTTCCGTCAATAAATGTAGGACTGCAGGCCTGAAGTTTCAGCCCGTCCATTACCAATTGCAAAATTCTGGCATTTCCTGAATTCGGATTGGCTAAAACATCACTGTTATACCCATATTTTTCTACATATTTCCACGTAAGATCCCAAAGCATGGAAGCCCATACAAATCCTATCGAGTGAGAATCTGTCATAGAATTTGTATTGTTATATGTGTATCCGTTTACTGTAAAGTCCGGTGAATATTTTGCGGGTCTGATTCCGTTTCCTGTTGTTGCCTGTTCCGCAACATAGGTTGCCATTCCTCTTGCCAGAGAAGAAGTATCTCCCGGTCTGGTTGTAAGCATCAAGGCAAAATAATCTGACCATCCTTCTCCCATCTGTTCAGTAGAGTTGGTTGAAGAAAGACAACTGTATCCCTGTCCTGTTAGTCTGTTGGAAATTCCGTGACCGTATTCATGGGCAACAACTCCATTGTCTAAACTTGAATGTTTAAATCCGTTAAAATCATTAATTAAGGTAGCGTTTATTGTATTTCCTCCCGAAATCTGTGCTACTAAAAATTCTCCTTCGGTTTTCCCCATGTTAATTGAAGGAATTGTAACCTGATTTCCATAGGTTCCTGCTCCCATAGTTGTTGGAGTATCTGTACTTGGTCTGTAAACAATAACGCCTACTGCACCTGCATTCTGAGCGTTTAGAACTTTAAGACTGTATTCGCAGGTAGTACTGGTTACAACGGCGATTTTTCCTGTAAGACTTCCTGCTGCAGGTTGTGTACAGGCATCCGCCGGTGAAGAAACAGCAAGATTTCCTGTTACGGACTGACCTTCGAACAGCAAAGGGCCAAAAGAAGCGGCACCGGTTAAAACTTTTGGACGGCTTGCAACGGTAGAGGGAGAATTATACTGATAACGTGAAATAGGATCTGCGCTTGTCTGTGCTCTTGACCAAAGATACATCTGCATTCTTGGCGCAAGAAGGTAAGTTGTTCCGCTGATTACCGTTTCATATCCTGAATTGAAATTGGCGTTATTCAAGCCGCTTCCGTCGAATGCTTCTGCATTTACTGCATCTCCGCTAATTCCTCCGTTTCCAAAATTATTTGTTTGAAAATTTCTTGCCGACTCTGTAAACCCAAACTTGTAAAATACATCATGAACCTTATTGTTCATGTAAAAAAGATTGGTAATGGCTGCATCTTTATGCGTAAACGGATTGATGTATCTTCCTTCTGCGAATGTGAAGTCAAAATTTCTTGCAGCTCCGCCGTCCGGAGAATATCCCGGTGTGTTTGCATTTGCCTGATCGGAGTAAGCGTACACATTATTTCCTCTTGTATTGGTATAGCTTGCTGTGCCTGTAGAATGCCATCCTTCAGGTGACGCCGTGAGATCCCAAGGATTGTTTAAAACAGCGCGCGATCCGAAACTTGGAGCTTCTACCGGTAGAGGAAAAACATTATAAGTGGCATTAGACGGAACTAATAATGAAGTCGTTTTCTGAGAATCTGAGCTTTCAGTAGTAAATTTTACCGGTTCTGAATAAGAGTTCTCTTCACTGCTTTCGTTATGATCAAAATTACAGCTTACCGTAAGATTGTCTTTAGTAAGTATTTCTCCTGTGGAAGCATCTGCAATTACGTGCCATACATCTGAAGATTTCTTGTCTGATACAAAAATTTCTTTAGCCAGTACAAATACATTATTCTTTTCAAAATAAACATTGGGTAAGTACTCTATTCTTGAAATTTCCTTCAAGTTTAAATTTTGCTTCAGCGTTTCTTCAGGAATTCTTTCCTTCGGACTTCCCTGATTTCCGATAACAATCTCTTTTTTAAAATCATTTTTTTCAGAGATAATTTTTTCGTCTTTTATCAGAACCTTGCCTAAAGCATTGTACACACGAAGACCGTCGTAAGTCTGCTGTACGTTTACAATATTTGCACCAAGGCTTTTGGAATTGTCTTCATTAAGAATAATAAATCCGAGCTTATTATCAAAATTATTTTTCTGAGTAAGCTGCGCATTTTTTTTATAGTAATCCTGAATTAGTGATTTAGAATTTTGCGCATTTACTGTACTGTAAGCGAACATTACCGCTACAGAGAGTGGTATATAAAATATATTTTTATTCATGTGATTGATTTTAAGCAAATCTAAGATTTTTTATGAATGGCTGTCAAAAAAATATATTATGTTAAAAAGGAGACTTATTTCGTCTCCTTCTCTTTTTTCATCTTCTTTTTCTTCGGCATTTTCGATTTGATGAATTTCTTACGGTTCTTTACCACATTCAAACTGTATTCTGTAAAACAGTACTTTGCAGATTCATCTAAAAATTTCAGGGCATTCACAAAACTGCCGCGCTTTTCAGAAAGTAAAGATCTGTAAAACCATAAGGTTGCTTTGTCAATTCCCTTGATTTTCAAAGAATAATCGATCAGTTTTTCGGCTTCGTGATAATCTTCGTTATCCAGAAGACATTTAATATAATATTGCGGTGTATTAAGATTCGTCACATCACACTGCATGGCTTCTTCAAAGTACAGCTTTGCCTTTTCATAATAGGATAACATTTCGCTGTATATTCTTCCCATAAGACAAAGGCTGTCTGCATCTTCAGGATCGTATGACAGCGCATAGTTCAATGCTTCCAGACATTCCGGCAAACTGTACGGATAATTGTCTAAAGCCTCAAAATAGTATTTATTTTTAGTTAAGGTCATTGTTATAGTTTTTTAATTCATTTTTGAGCTGACTTCTCTGTTTTTTAAAAGATTTGTCTTCATAACTCTTTTTAAATCGGTTCCGGAAAATGTACGGATCGGATTTCCGCGCTGAACATTCAGATGATTGTTCCATGTTTCCTGCATTCTTTTTTGAAGCTGAATAATATTCTGTTCCAATACTTTTCCTTTTAATCTTGTGATGGAAAGTTTCTTATTCTCCAGTTGCGAACGCGAATCCTGAACGAAAACACTTTGTCCTGTCGGAATGTGCGTTGCGCGTACCGCCGTATTCACTTTGTTTACATTTTGTCCGCCGCTTCCCTGACTTCTGGTTGTCTGAAACTGAATGTCCTTTTCATTAAAATTGATTTTCTCCAATCCCTCCAGTTCAAAAACGCCGATAAACCAGTTGCTTCTTTTATGCAGTTTCCGGAATGTACTTTTGCCAATCCAGCAAATGCTTCCTAACCATGTACTTAAAAATTCATTGAGATTTTTTGATTGTAAAAGCAAAGTCACCGATTTCAAAGTAAGGTTTTCATCGCCATTTTCACGGTGAATAATTTCGTAATCTATGTTGTTATCTTTTGCCTCTTGAAGAAAATGTTTCAGAACTTTTGCCACCACCCATTGGCATTCTAAAGGTCCTCTTCCTGAGGTTATTTGTATGAGTTTTTCCATTTTTGTAAAATTTTTAAAATTGCCTCTCTGTTTTTGGCTTCTTTAATAAATGTCGGTAATCGTTCTACCATTCGCATTCTGTAAGGTAATCTTGTTCTTAAATCTGATGAAACATAATTTTCCATTTCCAACAGATGCTCTCTGTTTCTCGCCCAGAATAATTTCCCTTTAAAATCTGCCTGAAAATAATACGGACAACCGAAAACAGGATCGTGAATTAAACCTTCTTCTTTAGGAAAAGAATTCAAATACTTTTCAGTTTTTGGCTGAATCTGAAACCGGGAATCACAAGCATCACATTTTACATTACTGATTTTAGGCTTTTCTTTTAAGTTGCCTTGCTCATAACGAACGGGATGTGCACAAATCGGGCAGTAAAGATTGACAAAAGCTTTGTACACCACAAGATCTAATGCATTCTTCTGTAAATCGCAATGTCTGCATTTCAGAGCTGCCCGTTTATAATTGTGTTCATTTTCCACGACAGCATATTCACCGCAATCCGGACAGACTACGAGAAGGTTTTCGTAATATTTGAAATGTTCCTGCTTGTATATTTTTTTCATTTTGTGTAATTATTTCTAAAATGAGCGGGATAAATAAGATCTGAAAACAGACAATCAAAAACAGTCGGATCATCATTACAATCTGTAGAAACTGACTCTGCTTTTAACAGAGCCAAATCATCTTTAACTTCTTCGTAACCGTTTTGTTTCAATACTTTTAAAATTGAACTGTGTTTTTCTTTTTCATAAGGATCAACAATTATTAAAACTCGCTCTGTTTCATCTTCTCCTTTTCTAATTATTTCAAAGTTTTGGATATAATAAAGCTTTAAAAACCAATTAATCCAAACCTTACAACAGTGAAGAGGTTTTCCTGATTCTAAATATGTATCAAAATCCCAATCCTCATAACCTTTACTTTTATCTACCTCATCGATATCTTCATTCAAATAAAAATTCCAGACATCTGAAATGTCTCCCATTTCTTCTTTGGAAAATTTATCAGTTTCTGAAGACAAAGACTGAAAATGCACGACAATATTTAATTTTTCAAATTCATTTAAAAACAAATTGGTTACATTAGGGTTTTTCAAAAATTCGTTTGCTTTTTCTCTTAATAATTTTCTGTTATCAGAAAAATTCTGATTTATAAATTCGAATATTTCTTTTCTAATCTCGTCTTCCATCTTAATTTATTTCGGCATTTCACTTAATTTCGGATGACCAATAGGATCAATCCTTTTCTCCAGTAAATCTTTTGCAGCCATAACTGCCCAACATTTATCGCTGGAATGAATGTTTCTGTAAAACGTGAGCAAAACTTCAGGCTTTACGACGGTAAATCCGTTAGCTTCAACAGTTTCAAGATCATTTCTTTCAAAGAAATCGATTGTGATCCTGTGGAATTTTCCGTTTTCCAGCTCAACTGTTTTCTCATATCTTCGGAAATTCTCTTCGCTCTGAAGATGATCGTACCTTGTCCAGACTTTCTGAAAACCTTCCTGTTGAAGGATTATCACTACTTCTGCTACGTTTTCTTTTTTCACAAAGACATCAATATCCTTATGGTCGTGCGCGTGTTTGTATTCTTTATGCCCGATTTCAGACATAAAATGCCACGCCCAACCTCCTGAAATAATAATTTTATCTTTTAATTTTTCTAAAATTTCGAGTCCGCTCTGAATTCTGAATTCCGGCCAGACTTCACCGTATCTTTTTATATTATGTGGTGCTCCCATTTTTTTATTTTTGTTTTGTTGATGGTTGATAGTTTGTAGTTAAAATCCATCAACTAACAACCACAACCTATCAAACAATTCATTTATCCATTCTTACCATTCTCGGCTGAAAAGTTCCCAGAATATCCACCAGTTCACTTTGTGCATTCATCACTTCGTTGATGTCTTTGTACGCCATCGGTGCTTCTTCTGCATTTCCGCCTATTAAGGTGACATTCTTTAATTTTAATTCTTTTTTAATATCATTTTGAGTAAAAAGGCTTCTGCATTCGCCTCTTGAATGGGCTCTTCCGGCTCCGTGAGAAGCGGAATTCAGAGAATCCGGATTTCCTTTTCCGCGAACGATGAATCCTTTCGCCGTCATGGAACCGGGAATCATTCCCAATTCGTTTTCATTTGCCGGAGTTGCTCCTTTTCGGTGAACGATTACTTCTTTCCCGTTATGGATTTCTTTCCATGCAAAATTGTGATGGTTTTCGATCTTTGCTTTTACTCTTCCTCCGACTGCTTTTACCAGTCTTCTGTGAATATCGTCATGACACGCAGAAGCGTAATCTCCTGCAAGATTCATTGCGGTCCAATATTCTAATCCGAGGTGGGTATTCAGATCCAGCCATGCAAATTGTTGAGCTTCTTTTGGTAAAGGACACTGTTCTGCCGCAACTCTGGAATAATACTGAGCGATTTCTGCTCCCAATCCACGCGAACCGCTGTGCGAAAGGATTCCGAGGTATTTTCCTTTCGGAAGCCCGATCTGTTGGTCTTCTTCCGTAATTTCCACTTCTCCGAATTCCACAAAGTGGTTTCCGCCGCCGGAAGTTCCCATCTGTTTGATGGCTTTTCCTTTTAATCTTCTCAAAACCGGAATGAGATCGAAGGTGTCTCTGTCGAAAATCTCGTGGTCGACATGAGATTTGTGTGTTTCGTACATTCCGAATTTGGTATGTTCAGCAAGTGCTTTTTCATATTTGTCTCTTGCTCCTTCAAGATATGAAATGGGCGTATCCAAAATGCTGAGGCTCATTCGGCAACCAATATCCATCCCGACTCCGTAAGGAATTACGGCATTTTCTACCGCGAGAACGCCTCCGATCGGAAGTCCGTATCCGCTGTGTGCATCGGGCATTAAAGCTCCCTGTGTTGAAATTGGAAGCTTGAGTGCGGTGTATAACTGATTTTTTGCTTCATCTGAAATATTGTTTCCGAAAATATTGAATGTCGCCCGATGTGTATTGAGCATTCTTTTCTCGGTTTTCTTGGATGAAAGCAAAGCTTCCGCAATCTGTCCGAAGGTTAAATCTTTTTCAAAGTTTTCGGGATTCACCAGAATATCTTTTAGAATAGATTTTACGTGATGGATGTTTTTTGTGGCAAAGTTCCTTTTCATAACTTCCAGCGCGATGTTGACACTCTGGTTGTTCGGATAGCCTAATTTTAATATATCTTTTCCTTTAAGTTTTAAATTTCCCATTGTTTTTGTTTTAAAATTTTCGGACGTAGTCGTCCTCTAAACTTTCTGCAATCTCAGTTGCAGACATTTTGTAGTGAAAGTATCTTATACTTTTTATAAGATCAGTTTTATATTCTGTTTTCCATGAATTCGACTTTCCATAAAATTTTTTCTGAATAATTCCCTGAACTTTATATTGCTTTATATAATATTCTACTTCTGCATATTCTTTTTCCAGCTCTGCATTTACCGGTTTGTAATGCGTTATCATGTTGGGTTTTATTCTTAATATAAATCTCCATGGCTCGATAAAATCGTAATAGTCGTAATACATTTTACGAAAAGGACAATATTCTTTTCTTTTTAAAAAGTATTGTCTTTCCCGCTGAGTCAATTGGATCTTTGGATTGTTCCATTCATATGAAGAAAGAGACTTTAATTTTTGGTCTTTTTCTACATATATTCTGCGACCAAACTTTTTTTTCTTTTTTAAAAAATGCCGAACTTCCGAATACATGAATGTGTTTATCTTTTTTAGAATGCCTTCAAAGAATTCTGCATCTTTCGTTTGCTTTACATCTTCCGTTATGGCGAAAAATCTTACAAATCCTCTTTGATATGGTTCTTCTAAAGGAATCCAAGGAATATCTCTTTTAATTTTCCAAAGCTCATTCTTACGTTTATATTTTTTTCTGATCTGTTTTTCTACATCTTTTTTTATAATTCTTTTCCTGCTTCTCAGACTTCTTATTCGAGAATACAGAAGATGATCTTTTTCCATTTGTTTGCCGGATTTCAGAATTTCTGAACCATTTTTTGCATTAAACCATCTCCAACTAAAACTATAGTTGAATTTACTTTTACCATTCCTCGGTAAGATTTTTCTTACGATGAAATGATGATACGGATCCTTTTTTTAGCCCAGATTGCAGCGGCATCCTTTTTTGTTGCGATCGGAGCGAAGCGCAGGTCGTAATAAAAAAGATACAGCGGAAAGCTGGAAATAGCTTCAGATAAAAATCATCTGCTAATTCGAAAGAAATCCTAAATACTAAAAAGATTTTTCGGGAAAACTGTTTTTGAGTTTGAAATATTGCGCAATAAAAAACCCGAAATCTCTACGACTTCGGGTTTTGATATTTCATTGTACTGTTATTCTAAGAGTGTACCAAACCACGAAGCCTTGCCTTTGCAAAAGGCAATCCTACTGTTGAAAGCTGATTGGATATAAACATTACTTCGTTGTTTTTAAATGGTTAAACTTTATTTTACGTTGCAAATATATACATTTTTCTGAATATCAAAATTATTTTTCGGTTTTTTTATCGAATCTGTAATTTTTTTTTCATGGAGACTGCTCTTTTCAACAATCTCTCTTTGTGGCTTGAGAGCTAAAATGACAAAAAATAAAATTAATTTTACTAAAATAAATAAAAAGGTATAATATTTGCCTATAAAATTTTACATCTTAACAAATAATATTATGAAAAATTTCTTTAAACCTCTACTATTTTCGGGAGTTGCCATGCTGTGCATTATCTCCTGCGACGACAATGATGACAACATGATGACTGAGAAGACCACGTATGAACTGGTTTCTTCAGACAGTAATTTAAGCAGTTTAAAAGCTGCCATCGACAAAGCAGGTCTTTCTGCAACTCTTAACCAAAGCGGAACTTTTACATTATTCGCCCCAACAAATGCCGCTTTTGCAACTTTTTTACAGGCAAACGGATATGCAAGTCTTAATGACGTTCCTACGGCGGCATTAAAAACTTTGCTGATGAACCACGTTTTGAATTCTGAAGTAAAAGCATCAGCAATTTCTACCGGCTATGTTTCTACTCTTGCTATGGGATCTGCTTCTTCCACAAGACCGATCAGTATGTTTATCAATACGAATGGCGGTGTAAAAATTAATGGGGTATCGAATGTTGTTGCCACAGATATTGATGCCAACAACGGAGTGATCCACAAAGTAGATGCGGTAATCGGTTTGCCAACTATTGTTACTCATGCAACGGCAAATCCTCAGTTTACGTCTTTGGTTTCTGCTCTTACAAGAAGTGATATGCCGAATTTTGTTGGAATTTTAAGCGGAACTGCCAATTCTCCGTTTACGGTTTTCGCACCTACCAACAGTGCTTTCTCTTCTCTTCTTACTGAAATCGGAGCGGCTAATCTTGCAGCGATTCCAAAAACGACTTTGGAAAATACTTTGAAATACCACGTAGTTACCGGAGCCAATGTAGGATCTAATAATCTTACAAACAATATGATGGTTCCAACTTTCCAGGGTGGAAGTTTTAAGATTACCACAACGGGCGGTGCTAAGATTACAGATAACAACAACAGAGTTTCTAATATTATTGTAACCGACGTACAATGCAGCAACGGAATTATCCATGCAATTGATAAAGTTTTGCTACCCTAATTGTTTTTTTTTCATATAATATTTAGCAAAATAGGCTGCCTCATTTCTGAAGCAGCCTATCTTATTTTTTAATTTTTACATTTAATCTTTAGATCCCAGATCATCCATCGGATCGTCCATTCCTTTGATGATATTGGAATGGTAAACTCTTTCTGATCCTAAGAAGTAAATATTGTGTCTTGCTTTTGCTATAATTCCGTTATACTCTTCTTCCGTCATTCCTTCAGGAATATCTGTTTTTTCTTCCGCTGGTTTTCTGTATACCTGCAAAGCTCCGTTCTTATTCAGCACTGAATTTGCGGAAACCGCCTGTTCGAGATTATCGGCATAAACGATAACATTATTTTTTCCGATGCTGTGCTTTCTGTAAGCATTAAGCATTTCGTCGTCGTGGGCAAAAGTATATTCGAAAAATCCTTTGGTCTGCTCATCTTCCTGATAATTGTCGGTTGACAGTCCGCTTTCAAGGTTTGATCTGGAAATAATGATATTTGCTTCATCAAAGCCGTTTTCTTTTAAATCTTTTTTAATTTCTTCTGTATCTACCGTTACAGGAAATACGGAAACTACTGTATAAGCCATAATATTTTGTTTTGATTATGGAGTACAGTACAAAAGCTGTGCAACTTATCTGGTGAAAAGGTTAATTTAATTTAAAAATTTATCCAGAATATCTACTGCACACTTCGGAAGGTTGGTTCCCGGACCAAAAATGAAATCGGCACCGTTTGCATAGAGAAATTCGTAATCCTGCTGCGGAATTACACCTCCGACAACGATGGTAATATCGTCTGCCCCGAGTTTTTTAAGCTCTTCAACCACCTGCGGAACCAAAGTTTTATGACCTGCCGCCAAAGAAGAAACTCCTAAAATATGAATGTCATTTTCTACCGCCTGTTTTGCTACTTCTTCCGGAGTCTGGAATAATGGTGCCACATCCACATCAAATCCCATATCTGCAAATGCTGTTGCTACGACTTTTGCTCCTCTGTCGTGACCGTCCTGTCCCATTTTGGCAACCATTAATCGTGGACGGCGCCCTTCTTCTTCCTCAAATTTCTGAGTAAGATGTAAGGCTTTTTCAAAATATTCGTTTTTCCCTGCGTTCATGGCGTAAACTCCTGAAATTGTTCTGATGTTGGCTTTGTATCTTCCGAAGCTTTCTTCCATCGCATCGCTCATTTCTCCCAGCGTTACTCTTCTTCTTGCCGCTTCAATACATAAGGCTAAAAGATTTCCTTTTCCTGATTTGGCACTTTCACGGATCTCATTTAAAATCTGATGCACCGCCTCAGAATTTCTTTCTGCCTTTATTTTATTTAATCTTTCGATCTGCTTTCTGCGGACTTCCGTGTTATCGATGTCTAAAATTTCAATAGCATCCTGCTTTAATTCTGATCTGAAAGAATTAACCCCGATGATAAATTCTTCCCCGCTGTCAATTTTTGCCTGTTTTCTCGCTGCCGCTTCTTCAATCCTCATCTTCGGAATTCCGGCTTCAATGGCTTTTGTCATTCCGCCTTCCTGCTCTACCTCATCGATGTATTTCATCGCTTCTTCAATCATTTGCTGCGTTAAAGATTCAACCAGATTGCTTCCGCCCATCGGATCTACGACATCGCAGATTCCGCTTTCCTGCTGAAGAATAATCTGTGTATTTCTTGCAATTTTTGCTGAATAATCTGTAGGAAGTGCAATCGCTTCATCCAAAGCATTGGTATGAAGAGACTGTGTTCCGCCCAACGCTGAGGATAATGCTTCAATTGCGGTTCTGGTAATATTATTGAAAGGTTCCTGTTCCGTTAAAGACCAGCCTGAAGTCTGTGAGTGGGTTCTTAAAGCTAAAGATTTCGGATTCTGAGGGTTAAACTGCTTTAATAATTCAGCCCAGATATATCTTGCCGCTCTCATCTTTGCAATTTCCATGAAGTGATTCATCCCGATTGCCCAAAAAAATGAGAGTCTCGGTGCAAAATCATCAACATTCATTCCTGCTTTTATTCCTGTTCTTACGTATTCCAGACCATCGGCAAGTGTATAAGCCATTTCCAGAACCGGAGTCGCTCCTGCTTCCTGCATATGATAACCGGAAATTGAGATGGAATTGAATTTCGGAATATTCTGAGAAGTATATTCAAAAATATCGGCAATGATCTTCATGGAAGGTGCAGGTGGATAAATGTAGGTATTTCTCACCATGAATTCCTTCAAAATATCATTCTGGATGGTTCCTGAAAGCAAATCCTGAGAAACGCCCTGTTCTTCTGCCGCTACAATATAGAATGAAAGAATCGGCAGAACGGCTCCGTTCATCGTCATGGAAACTGAAATCTGATCCAAAGGGATTTCATTGAATAAAATTTTCATATCCTCCACAGAATCAATTGCTACTCCCGCTTTTCCAACATCGCCCACAACTCTCGCGTGATCGGAATCATATCCTCTGTGTGTCGCCAGATCGAAGGCAACGGAAAGACCTTTTTGTCCCGCCGCCAGATTTCTTCTGTAAAAAGCATTGGATTCTTCTGCCGTGGAAAAACCCGCATACTGACGGATCGTCCATGGTTTCTGAACGTACATCGTGGAATACGGACCTCTTAAATAAGGAGCAATTCCCGGAGAAGTCTGCGTTAATTCCTGATTTTTAACGTCTTCTGCCGTATAAGAAGATTTTAACTGTAAGCCGTCTTTCTCAAAAGGATAGACCTCTGTTTTCTTTTCGGTAATAGTGAATTGAGGAGTTTTATTCTGAACTGCCCTTCTCATAATTTCAGATTTAATAGATGGCTAAAATTACACATTTTTGAGGGAATATTTTTTAAATAAAAAAAGCGAAACTGCAAAACTGCAAAATTGCTTTTTATGTACTCACTAATCGTAATTTTTCAATATCAATTAAAGAAATAAGTACAAACTACAAATAACTGCTAAAACCTTCTTCTGAAATTTAATGAAGGGGAAAAACATTTCCATTCTGCAATGGCGGTTTTCATATCTGTACGTTATATTCTTCCAACTGTAAATTACATTCTTTCAACTGAAAGTAATATTTTAGCCCCTGTAAGTTATATTTTAGCCCCTGTAAGTTATATTCTTGCGCCTGTATTTTATATTCTCGCGTCTGTAAGTTATATTCTTCCTACTGTAAATTACATTCTTGCAACTGAAAGAAGTGTTTTAGCACTTGTAAGTTATATTTTTATACCTGTAAACCATATTGAGATATACAGAAGTATGGTTTTCATTAGATTCTATATTATTTAATACACTTTTTTACATTTTCAGGAATGTTAGATAAAAAAATAATCCGGATAAAGTTTATCCGGATCATTATTAGTTTTATGTTGAGACCATTATTTTTTGATCAACTTAGTACTGTAAGATTTTTCGCCATTTTTAATTGCAATTACATACACTCCTTTAACTAAACTGGATACATTAATAATCTGATTGCTAAGATCTCCCTGAAGTACCAATCTTCCATCGGCACTGTAGATTTTATATTCTGCTTTACCTTTGATATTCTTCACCCCAACAAAGTCTTCTGCCGGATTCGGATATATAGAGATATCGGATTCTGCATTATTTTTAACTTCATCCGTAGCAAGAACTGTATCGGTAATCTTCACTCTGAAGTCCATTGTTCCTCCTGCAGGACTTACAGAACCACAAGCTGAAGTAAGAGGCGTATTAAAATTACCCGCAACTCTCATTAAAGTCGTTTTATCTCCTGAATAAGCAGTTGTAGGAACTGTAAAGCTAGCAGAAACCGCTCTTACACCGGAAGCATTAGGCGTACCACTGTTTGAAAGAACTTTTTCTGAAGCTTCGAATACACCATTTCTGTTATAATCGATCCAAACATTAAGTCCCATCGGATTACTAACATAATCTGAAGTAGACAAACCATATACTGCTACAGAATATGCTGTTCCTTTCACAAGATTAATGACATTGGCAGGAACCTCAGTAATATCTTTATAAGATCTGAAAGTAGCATCTACATAATTAACATTCGCCAACTGAACACGCCCTATTGCTCCAAAGTAAGGAAGCGGACTGTTCAGTACGCAATAATCATATCCTGTTCTAAGACCTTTTGTTTTGAAAGTATAAACTCCTGAGAAAGTTCCGGGAACAGTATTTACCACTGCAGCAACTCTTACTTCATAGCTGGTTTCATCCTCAAGTCCAGTTAAAGAAATTGAATTAACACCGCTTGAAGCTGTCGTCCAGTTTGTATCGCCTACTTTTCTGTAGTTTACTGAATATGTTGCTCCGGGTACTGCATTCCATCCTACAATAGCCGATGTTCTCAGTACGTCCAGATCTCTTGTTTTCAAGCCTGTAGGCGCATTTGTAGTAGAGGTCGGCGCAGCCGCCACTGTAATTTGTGGAGAAACCGCATAGAATACATTTCCAATTGCGGAAATTCTTAATTTAACAGCACCAGTTAAACTTGCAGGCATTTGCCCTGTATAACTTCCAGTATTTGATGTTGATGCAACCAAATCCGTCCATGTAGTTCCATTATCCGTTGTATAATCTATCTTTACATTTGATACATTATATGGTGCAGCATTTGTATTTACCGCATCCCACAAGATTGTATTTGAAGCATTGTTGTAAAGTACTGTAGCATCAGTAATTCCATTAAATTTAAATGGTCCGTCGTTACCCACTGTAACTGTTGTTTCTGAAGAAGAAACCATTGGTCTTACCGGGTTTTCGTCTCTTACAGTAACTGCGTATTTTAAAACTCGGGGAATATAAGATACTGTTTCCCAATCAGTTTTATTAATTAAATTACCTGTCATTACAGTAGATAATTTAGGGAAATATCTTCTTCCGCTGGTTGTTCCAAAGTATGATCTTGTTAATGCTCCCACCGGATTGAATCCCCATCCGCTGTCTCCGGAAATAGAATTGGTTGTTCCTACAGTATCATACTGCTCCCAATTGTATTTAAACACATCATTCTGTGCATCAGTAGCTGAAGCTTCCAAATAATAAGCTGTTCCTTTAGGAATGGTGTAAGCTGTAAGAGGTGCAATAACCGGAGCTGTGTTTGTAGTGATCGTCTGTTCCGTACCACAAGCACTTTTGCTATCAAGATTTGTTAGAATCTGATCAATTGATGAATAGTGAAAATAAGCATCAGAATTCATCTGAACATTATCCGGAGTTATCCCTGCATATCCCATAATGGTTGTTCCTCCTCCGGGTTCAACATTTACAGCCGTTCCTTCCGTAATATTAGAAAACGTATGGTTTCCTCCAAGCTGATGTCCCATTTCGTGTGCAACATAATCGATATCAAATGTATCTCCTACAGGATTTGTATTTTGAGTGAATGCTGATCCTTTTGCTAAAGTAGTGCTTGTTGCAGGATCTGTACAAATACATCCTATACATCCTGCATTCCCATTTCCTCCTGCCGCATTGAAAACGTGACCGATGTCATAATTTGCATTCCCAACTTGGGAAGTTAGGGTTTGCTGTAAATTTAAATTTAAATTACCGGTATAAGGATCTGTCGTTGGATCTGTATAAATAATTCCCGGTAAATTCTGAACAAGTAATTTTATACCAAATTCTTTTTCGAAAACACCATTCACACGGGTCATTGTTGCATTCATTTGGGTTACTGTATTTGTAATTCCTCCTGAAGGATCAAACAGTTTTGTATATTCTCCTGTTGTAGAAAGCGCCAAACGATACGTTCTGTATTTTGTAATAGAAGGTCTGTTTGTAATTCCTACACTAGAAAGATTTTTTTTTCCGTTTTCTAAAAGAGATTTAATATCCTTGATGTTTTTTTCTTCTGTACCACATTCAAACCCTTGGTCGCTCTGTGTTCTCTTGGATTTATAAAAAACGCCGTATGTTTTTTTATCCTTAGTAATAGGTTCTATAAACTGAAATACACCATCTTTAATAATCATTGTCTGGATTTCAGTAGGCGATGTACTGAATCTAAGGTATTTTGAAGGATCATCCACTCCTACACCTACGTAAGATCCAAGTCCGTAGGTATCTGCCATAGATTTTTCCATAACAGGATTGCTATATACCGCAAACTTTTCAACTTTACCCTCTACAGTCGGTAAAGAAATAATAACAGGTTTTGCTCCGTTTCCTGTTTCCACAGCATCTTTCAAAAGGTCTCTGAGCGATGTTAAGTCTACCTTATAAGCATACTTCACCTCCACTTCTTTTCTAATTTCAGAAACTTTCTGAGAAGACGGCTCCCATCTCTGTGCATAAGCAGAGGTAGCAATACCCGCTAAAGCACAAACCAGTAAAATTCTTTTTTTCATAATAGCCAATTAATATTTTTAAATATTCTAAACAAATATAACTTGAGTGGAAAATTACAAAAAAAATGGCTAACATTTAATATATCAGCCATTTTTAACATTTTGATTATTTTTTCAGGTTTTTAACCCCCATTTCATACAACGCAAAAGAAATCAGATCTGCGTTTTCTCCGATCACCTGTTCCGTAGATCTTCCGGCTCCATGACCTGCGTTTTTCTCAATTCTTAGTAAAATCGGGTTGTTACAAGCCTGTTTTTCCTGTAATTCTGCACCAAATTTAAAAGAATGCGCCGGAACTACTCTGTCATCGTGATCACTCGTGATAATCATGGTTGATGGATAACACGTTCCCGCTTTTACATTATGAACCGGAGAATAAGATTTTAAATAGTCAAACATTTCCTTGTTGTCTTCCGCAGTTCCGTAATCATAAGACCAGCCTGCTCCTGCGGTAAATTTATTATACCTCAACATATCCAGAACACCTACTCCCGGAAAGGCAACTTTGGCTAAATCCGGACGCATCGTCATCGTAGCTCCTACCAGCAAACCACCGTTTGATCTTCCTGAAAGCGCCATGAACTGTTTGGAAGTATAGCCTTTGCTCTGTAAATATTCTCCTGCTGCGATGAAATCTTCAAAAACATTTTTCTTCTGCATCTTCGTTCCTGCATCATGCCATTTTTTACCGTATTCTCCGCCACCACGAATGTTCGGAACGGCATAGATTCCGCCGTTTTCCATCCAGATTGCATTTACAACAGAGAAAGCGGGCTGCAAACTGATGTTGAATCCTCCATAAGAATAAAGGATCGTAGGATTTTTACCGTTAAGTTTTGTTCCTTTTTTGTAATTGATCATCATCGGAATTTTTGTTCCGTCTTTTGAAGTGTAGAAAACCTGTTCTGAAACATAATCTTCCGGATTGAATTTCACTTTTGGCTTCTGATACACTTCTGATTTTCCTGAGTCTGCGTTAAATTTATACGTCGTTCCGGGAGTGATGTAATTGGTAAATGAAAAATACAGCTCTTTTTCTGTTTCCTTGCCTCCAAATCCGGAAACATTTCCTTTTCCGGGAAGGGAAATTTCACGGATCAGTTTTCCGGTTCTGTCATATTGTTTTACCTGATCAATGGCATCAATCATGTAAGTTGCGAAGAAATATCCTCCTCCTGTTGTAATTCCTAAAACATTTTCGGTCTGAGGAATAACATCTTTCCATGTTTCAGGAGCCGGATTTTTGATGGAAGTTTTTACCAGACGCATATTCGGAGCATCTTTATCCGTAAAAATATAAAGATCATCGCCCTGCGTATCAACAATGCTTACATTGATATCAAAACCTTTATTAATCTGAACAAAATCGCCGCCGTTTTTCAGATCCTTTATATACATTTCATTTCCGTTGGTTGCGTTGGCTGCGGAAATAATCAGATATCTTTGATCTTCGGAAACTCCCGCTCCTAAATATCTTCTCGGTGTTTTTTCTCCGCCAAAAATCAACTGATCATCGGATTGTTTGGTTCCCAGTTTATGAAAATACACTTTGTGTTTATCCGTCATTCCCGAAAGTACGGTTCCTTCTTTTGGTTTGTCATAGCTTGAATAATAGAAACCTTCATCACCCTGCCATGAAATTCCGCTGAATTTTACATCAACAAGGGTTTCATCAATCTGTTTTTTTGTAACAGCATCGATGATGATGATTTTGTTCCAGTCGCTTCCTCCTTCCGAAATAGAATACGCAGCCAGATTTCCTTTTTTGTTGAAAGAAAGCTGTGAAAGTGAAGTGGTTCCTTTTTCTGAAAATTTATTCGGATCCAGAAAAACTTCGGTTGCTTTTGTTTTGTTGTTGATTCTGTATAATACCGACTGCGCCTGCAATCCGTCATTTTTATAATAATAGGTATACTCACCTTCTTTGAAAGGTGCCGAAATTTTTTCATAATTCCAGATGTCTCTCAACTGGTTTTTAATTTCATCTCTGAAGGGAATTTTCGAAAGGTAATCCTGACTGTGCTTTACCTCATCATCTACCCACTTTCTGGTGGCTTCCGAATCATTTTCCAAATCTCGGTACGGATCTGCAACGGCAGTTCCGAAATACGTATCGGTTTGGTTTCCTTTGACTGCTTTTGGATAATTCATTTTTTGTGAATAAAATGTTGCCGAAAAAAGAACTCCGGCTGTGAATAAAATGGGTGTGAATTTCATATTAAGCTATTTTCCCAAAAGTAAGGAATCTGTTTTGAATAAAAAAAGCCGTCTAAAAGACAGCCTGAATTTTTAATTGAGATTTTTCAGATAAAATTCATTCAGCTTCCAGTTTAATTCCTGTGGTCCGCCGTTCCAGTAGTAAATGGTTTCGCCAATTTTAACCTGATAAAGATTTAATTTCTGTTCTGTGGAAACAATTTTATCTGCTTTTTTAATCTGATTGGTAACATCAATGAGATATTTTTTCATTTCTCCCGCACCAATATTTTTAATGTCTCCTATATTGAGCATCAGACGATGAGAAGGCACCTTAAAACTTGCTTCGTATGTAACTTCGGAGAACCCGTTTTCTTTAAATCTTTCATCATTTACGGTTTTAATTTCTTTTACTCTATATTTCGCATTGGTAAAATTCTGCATCAAAGCACTGAAATAATTTTTAACCTCAACCGAACATTCAGATGCCACATTTGCAGGAAGACCGGCAAGAAAAAGTCTGGTATAATCGTCTATCTTTTCGTTATAAGTGTCTTTAAGTTTGATTCTGTGGGTACTTTCTTTTCCCAGAAAATTAATAAGATAACTGTTGAGTTCTTTTACAGATTCATCATCATATTTTACAAAAGAATTAAAGTAAAGATTAAAAACATTTTCAGGCTTTAGAATATTTTGGGATTTTAAGCTTTGAAAAGAGAAAAGAAGTATTGCCAGAAAGGCAATGTTAAGCATTTTCATAAGTATAGTTCATTTTCAATTTTAGTGTATAAAAAAGCTCTTAAAAAATTAAGAGCTTATATAAATGTACATTATTTATGTGATCAAAAAAGCTTTTGAGGAAATTATTTTTAAACAGGCATTAAAAATCAGTTATAATAAACTGATTTAAAACAATTTAAAAAATTTACATTTTAAACATTCAATTAATATAAAAATAAAAGTCTCCGAAATACTCCGGAGACTTACAAAAGATTTTATGGTAAAGATTTTATAAACTTTCTTCTTCGCCTTTCATTTTTTCGGCGTTTTCGGCCATGATAACGGCATCGATCATTTCAGAAATATCTCCGTTCATGTACGCATCTAAGTTATACATGGATTTGTTGATTCTGTGATCGGTAACTCTTCCCTGAGGATAATTATAGGTCTTAATTTTCGCTGAACGGTCTCCCGTAGAAACCATTGTTTTTCTCTGTGCCGCAATATCTCCCTGAACTTCCTGCAACTTAATGTCGTATAATTTCGCACGAAGCATTTCCATCGCCAGTTCACGGTTAGCTAACTGGGAACGTGCCTGCTGACAAACCACCACCAATCCTGAAGGTTTGTGTGTAAGCTGCACTTTAGTTTCAACCTTGTTAACGTTCTGTCCTCCTGCTCCACCTGAACGTGAAGTCTGCATTTCGATATCTGCCGGATTAATTTCCACATCCACTTCTTCGGCTTCCGGAAGAACCGCAATGGTAATTGCCGAAGTGTGAACCCTTCCCTGAGATTCTGTCTCAGGAACACGCTGTACACGGTGAACTCCGGATTCGAATTTCATGATTCCGTACACGCCTTCTCCTTCCACTTTCATGATGAGTTCTTTGTACCCTTTCGCCGCTTCGTTAGAATCTGTGATCTCGTGTCTCCATCCTTTCGTTTTGAAATACATGGAATACATCCTGTAAATATCTTCCACGAAGATGGCTGCTTCATCACCTCCTGTTCCGGCACGAAGTTCCACGATAACGTTTTTGTCGTCTGCAGGATCTTTAGGAATTAATAAAACTTTTAATTCTTCCTCAAGTCCCGGAATTTTTTCCAGTGCTTCGTTTTTCTCGATTTTTGCCAGTTCCACGAAATCTCTGTCGGATCCGTCGGCAATAATTTCGTCGGACTCTTCAATCGTATCCAACGCTCCTTTATATTGATCGTAAACTTTTACAATTTTCCCCAAATCGCTATATTCTTTGTTCAAAGAAGAATATCTTTTTTGGTCTGAAATAACATCAGGCTGTATAATAAGGTCTGCCACCTCATTATATCTCTGTTTTATAGCTTCTAATTTTGGAATTAATGATTTAGACATTATGAAAATTTTGTGGGTGCAAAGATACGGATTATTAATTCAATTTTAAAACTAATAGTTTGTTGTTCTGAATGAAGCGTATGCGTATTGAAGAATCTTTTTTTAACGCAATGTTCCCAATAGTTGTTGAGTTAAGCGTTTTTTTAAGCGCAATGTTCGCAAGGATTTTATTTTAAATGATTGCAATTACTTTTCGGTCGCAACGGCGTTTCACTCAGCGAATGATAAAAATGTGTAAATGATTTCTTACGTAATAGCTTGGTGAAATTAAGGCGTCTCCAAACGATATCAAAAATATAATTCTGCTATCATTTGCTGAGTGAAACGCCCTTGCGAACGGATTTTTTTCAAAGCTAATTCAATTATCCTTGCGAACTCTGCGTTAAAAACAATATTTGGTTGTATGGATTTAATACTAAGATTAGAAATTAAGAGTTCAAATAATCTTCACAAAACTTAACTTCTTAAATAATCTTAATGGTTCAATTATTCCTGCGAACTCTGCGTTAAAAACAACTTTTGATTGTTTTACGATTAATTTAAATCAGCGGGATAATTTCTTATCAATTAAATACAAAACAATTCCCACCGCAACAATTCCTAATCCGATGATGCTTTCTTTTGGATTATGAATGAACGTGAAATACAGAATGTAGATACTGAACAATAAAAAAAACGTAGGAAAAATATAAAAAAGATTGGATTTGAATATTTTCCGGTCTTCTTTTTTAATGAAATATGCCGTAGAAATTGCCAGACTGGCAAACAACTGAAGAATGAATGCTGTGTAAACAAAGATTTCCTTAAAACTTCCTGTGAGAATAATCAACGTTGCAATCACGGCATGGGCAAAAATGGCACGAACAGGAATTCCTTTTTTATTTCCGACCGATAAGGATTTCCAGAGCCTGTTTTCTTTTGCAAAAGCCTGTGTCAAACGGGAACCTACCCATAAATAACCGCTGATGGTGGCGACTAACTGTAAAGCAATAAAAATATTAACGACTTTACCGAAAGTATTTCCCAGCATATTATTGGCAGCTTCCCCCATTACATCTTCTTTTCCCGCCAATTGATTTACCGGAGCGTGTTTCAGCATGATAAAATTAACCAAGAGATAACTTACGGTTACGAAAACAGTTCCTACAATGAGTGATTTCGGTAAATTTTTCTGAACATCTTTTATTTCTCCCGCAATGTAGGAAGCAGAATTCCAACCTGTGTAAGAATACGTTACGAAAACCAGAGACGTCGCAAAAGCAGGAAGCATAATTTCCTTTTGCCATGAATCATCTAATTTCAGGCTGTTCCCAATTGTTTCTGAGTCTGAAATTCCGATTCCTATTATGATGAGAACAATGATGAACGCAATTTTTATCAGTGTAAAAAAATTATGAAATCTGCTTGAAGCCTGTAAGCTGAATGACAAAAAAACGGAAACCAGAAAGATAATTCCGATGGCAAAGCTGTTTCCAAAAGAAACATCGAAAGCAGAAAGGTATTTCGACATCGCCAAAGCAGCCAATGCAACGGGAGAGGAAAACCCGATGATGAGGGAAATCCAGCTCACGAGATAGCCTAAAAGCGGGTGATAGGTTTCTTTCAGATAAATAAAATCTCCGCCGTTTCCTTTGAAATGGGAACCTAATTCGGCATAGCAAAAGGCTCCGAACAAAGCAAGAATTCCTCCAATGAAACAAAGGAGGAATATGCTGTAAGCATTCGTAATGTCGGTAAGCTGAAAACCGAGTGTTGTAAAAATTCCGGTTCCGATCATATTCGAAACGACAATTGCCACTGCGGTTTTCCAGCCGATCTGATGTGAAGTTGAATTCATTAATTAAAATGTAAAATTAAGCCTTCCGAAGAAATAGTTTCCGAGAGTTCCCATCTGCACCGGAGCATATTTGAAAACCCCAAAATACGAATTTTCATACATCTGAAGATCCGGAAAGACATCAAACACATTATTGGCTCCGACGGTTAAATTAATATTTTTTGTGAAATCATATCCTACACTCACATCGGTGACTACTTTCGGATTAAATTCCTGAACTCCTCCAAACGGATATCCGTCGCGGATTACTTTCCCGAAGTAAGTATTTCTCACCAGAAAATTAAATTTTCCGACTCCGTAATTCAGTCCTAAAGAAGCTTTGGTTTTGGGCGAGAGACTTTCGATGATATTGATCTGATCCGGTCCGAAAAATTCATTCTGCGGTGTCTGAAGATTAGCCGGGAAATGAAAATCTGTAATTTTTGTTTCGGTATAATTTCCGGCAAGATTGATATTTAAATTACCGCCTCCAATTTTCCAGTCGTAAGCAACTACCAGATCTACTCCTTTGGTTTCCGTATCAACGGCATTGGCAAAAAATCTTCCGCTTTCCACACCATAAACCGCCAGTCGATCGTCTGTAATATTACTTGTAAT
Organism: Chryseobacterium sp. HMWF035; assembly: GCF_003094695.1. Lineage (NCBI taxonomy): Bacteria > Pseudomonadati > Bacteroidota > Flavobacteriia > Flavobacteriales > Weeksellaceae > Chryseobacterium > Chryseobacterium sp. HMWF035. The sequence continues at coordinate 73,786 of NZ_QEHP01000043.1, forward strand.
CACGATTCGGTCTTTCACTTTGATTAAATATCCGTCTAAAGTGATTGACAGCTTATTGATCGGCTTTAAAGTAAATCCAACGCTTCCGTTCACCGAAGTTTCCTGTTTTAATTTGTCGAAACCAAGTGCTTTTGCAGCTTCGCTGTCGTTGTTAAAAATTCCTTTGGTAACAATTGAATTTCCTGTGGTGGAAATATCTGCATAAGAATTGTTAAAATACTGCTGCTGAAGAGATGGTGCTCTGAAGCCGGTTCCCACCGCAGCACGGATTGCATAATTTTTTGCGAATTCGTACCTCACTGCTAATTTTCCGTTCAGTGTACTTCCAAAATCTGAATAGTTTTCGAATCTTCCAGCAAGGTCTACATTTAATTTTTTATCCAGATCATAAGAAACGTCGGCATAAACTGCAGTTGAATGTCTTGATTTTGAAAGTGCGTTTTGTGGTGAAAATCCAATAAACGACTGCGCTCCTCCTGCTCCGGAGATATTATCCGGATTGGTAGTCGCCGTCACAGGATTTCCGAAAATATCATATCTCATATAGGAAGCCTGATCTCCTGCTTTAATTTCGTACTGCTCAAACCTGAATTCCCCACCGAATGCGATATTGAAGTTCCTGATGTTTTTTGAAACATCAAGATTAACAGTATTCTGAAGAAAACTGTGTGCTCCCGCATAAAAATCTGTTGGTGACTTGGCTCCTAAAGATGCATTGACGGTGTTGCTTACATCATAATTGAATGTATTGCTTCCGAATGTATTGCTAAGGTCAAAAAACCAATCGTTTTTATTATATTTTGCTCCGACTGCATAAGAAATGTCATAGATTTTCGAGCCTAAAGTCGGCTGAAAACCGTTCGGATAAATAGAATAAACATTGTTTGAAGTTTCACTCGGCAATCTTCTGAAACCGTAACCCTGCCCTTCTTTGATACTGAAACCTCCGAAGGAATATATTTTAAACTGATCGTTCAAAGGATATTCGGAATTAAAAAATAACTGTGCCTGCTTTATTTTTGCATCACCGATCTGGAAATTAAAATCATCCCGTGTTAAACCATTGGCAAGAATTTTCTGATAGTCCAGAGCTTTTGCAGCATTAAAATCCGGAGCAAAATCATACGCGAAATTATCACCGTAAATATCAAGATTATGATTCTGCGTTCTTGTTGTTTTTCCTCTTTGGTTTAATTGCAGGGATAAACTGATATAGCCGTCTTTTTTCCCTAAAGAAGTTCCGTAGTTCGCTGCTGCCTGATACGTTTCGCCATCATTTCTTCCGGAAATTCCGTAATTAAGACTGGCTGTTCCGCCGATATTTTTTTTAAGAATAATATTGATGACTCCTGCAATGGCATCAGAACCGTATTGTGCCGCCGCGCCATCTCTCAGAACTTCAATTCTGTCGATTGCGATTACCGGAATAGTACTTAAATCTGTACCTACAGAACCGTTTCCGACTGTATTCTGATAATTAACTAAAGAAGTAGTATGTCTTCTTTTTCCGTTAACGAGAACCAGAACCTGATCAGGTCCCATTCCTCTCAAAGTAACAGGATCGATATGTTCTGTACCGTCTGAAGCCGACTGCCGGACTGAGTTGAAAGACGGGATAACATAATTCAGTAAATCCTGAACGGTAGTTTGCGGTGAAGACTGCTGTATTTTTTCGATGTTGATGATGTCTACCGGAACCGGAGTTTCCAGTTTTGTGCGTTTTGCATTTCGGTTTCCTACAATGACCACATCTTCTATCTGCTGTTCTTTTTCCTGTGCCGATAAAAATCCTATTGCTAAAAGGAGTACGCTTACGCTGAGTTTTTTCATTCTATTCAGTGCTTTAAAAAAATTAATTTAAAATGGTTTGCCGAAACAAACATAAAGACCTTCAAGAAGCTGGAATTCATACGGAATACTGACTCACTTATCTTCCCCCAATCGGGTTGGAATTAGCACCTTTTCATCAGAAAATGTCGGTTGCTAAGGTTTCTCAGGGCCAAATCCCTCCACCTTTCTCGATAAATCTACCGCAAAGGTAGACTAATAATTTTAATCTGCAAAAAAATTTGAATTTTGAATTTTTAAGGAATATAAAAATTGTGAATAAGATGTGGATAACGCGTGAATTACCTATTAGGAACGTATTAATTTGATGTTAGTATACAAAAATTAATTGTCGATAAACAATTTTTCAATTGTGAGTAAAATATGAATAACGTATGAGTAAGGTATGAATAAGATATGGACAACCTTCTATTTTAATGTGGAAAACAATGTGAATAAAGTATTGAAAAGCCGTTAGTATCGTATTGACAACCTTGATTTTTATTGCGGATAAAATATGAATAAGCAAAAAAAGAGACCGCTTTCGCGATCTCTCAATATAAACTTTTGAAGTTATCCACAGGTTATTTTACCATCATTTTCTGAATCGAAACTCCCGTATCTGATTTCAAATGAACCAAATACGTTCCTACCGGATAATTTGTTTTTAATTCGTAGGTCCCGTTTTCATTATTTAATTTAAATGAATCCATTTTTTTACCGCTCATATCGTAGATAAAGATTTCCCCATTCTTCGCTTTGTGGTAAATTAATTTTGCCAGACCATTTTTTACAGGGTTATCCGCAATTTGCAATGAAAGCTTATTTTCAGCATTCACATCTGCTGTGGATAAACTTCCCACATAATTTCCGAAAATTCTGAATTCTCCCGGCTGAAGAGTAATCGGAGCCGTTGTAGAAGTTACATTAGAAACAGAGTTATCCATTAGATTCTGCCACTGACCCACATACGGGAAATACGGAACCACGCTTTGAGCTGCCGTTGTGTAATTTGCTAACACCACTACATTTTTCACTCCGTTCGTAATTGCGTTGTCGTAAACGTAAATTCTCGTAATTAATCCATTTAGATCGTTTGCTAAATTATTTGATTCAACAGTATAGGTTTTTGACTTGAAAACCGGATATATATTTTTGAAATTAATAATTTTCGCCCAGGTATCATAAACTGCTTTTCTATTGATATCTGTATCATATCCCAAAGTAAACGCAATTGGCTTTTCATCGGTTCTGCATGCGTTATTAATGGTTCCGTTCGTACATCTGTTGATGCTGAATTCGTATCCAAGTTCTCCGAACTGCCAGATCATTTTCGGACCGGGAATAGTGAAGAACGTCGCTCCGAAAGCTTTCATTCTGTCTAAAGCTGTATTAAGGTTTTTAACATCATAGCTTCCGTTCACCGCTCCGTAAGCAAGGTTTTTGAACATTAATCTTTCTTCATCGTGACTTTCTCCGTAACCTACCGCTCTCATTTCAGAGAATCCATGCAGCGTATGATTCATTCTGTCGAAATTACTGTTCTCTTTATAGCCCATCGTATTCTGGTTATATGATCCGTTCTGGTTGTTCCACATCATCACTCCTTTTCCTTCTGCAACTCTGTAGTTTGCCCACTGCTGTTCTTCGGCATCGGTTCCCAAATGTTCAAAAATCATGTAAGAATTCGGATCAAGAGCCCATTGCTTATCTGCATAGTATTTCAGGATATCTACTCTGTCCTGCTGATAAGAGTTTGTACAGGCTTCATCGTTTTCAGTACAGCTTTGTGTAAATCCTTTTGTTAAATCCCAACGGAAACCGTCTACATGATATTCCGTTAACCATTGCTGAAGACATCTTTCAACGTAATATTTCGTTGAAGTACTTGTATGGTTAAAATCATTGAATACATTATAAGAATGTTTAGGAACCTGATTGAAGTAAGGATTATTGGCTGCAATATCTCCGTAACCGTCTCCATCCGGATCAACATTCCAAAGTCTCGCGAGCGGAGAACGACCTGTTGCATGATTAAAAGCAATATCCAGAATTACAGCAATTCCGTTCTGATGACACAGATCTACAAATTCTTTGAATTTTTCCGGTGTTCCGTACGCTTTGTCTAATGCATAATGGAAAGAAGTATTGTATCCCCATGAAAGATTTCCTTCGAATTCCATGATAGGAAGCAATTCAATTGCATTAATATTCAGATTTTTCAGGTATGAAATCTTACTAATTAAAGACTGCCAGTTTTTTTCCTGCGTAAAGTCTCTTAACAGCAATTCATACACCACAAGATTTTCTTTTGCCGGACGCTGGAAATTCGTAACCTGCCAGTTGTAAGGAGTTTGTCCTGTTTTAAACATAGAAACCTCAAAACCCTGTCCGGCAGGAAACGCCGGTAAATTCGGATAAGTCGTAGAAGAAATGTACTGATCGTCATAAGAAGAAAGAATCTGTGGAGAGTAAGGATCTGCCACTTTTCTTAAATCATTGGTTCTGTACTGGAAAGTATACAATTGCTGAGGCGTTAATCCGCTTAACTCAATCCAATATAAATCGGGATTTGCAGTATCTCTTTTCATCAGATAAGCATCATTCACCGTCCAGTTGTTGAAACTTCCGATGACATGAACGAAATTTTTAGACGGAGCATACAAAGCCAATCCTACTTTTGTGTTATCGGTTGGATGATAATTGATCCCCTGTCTTATCCATGACGGAATTGCTTCCGAAATCACATTTCTCGGAACCTGCAAAATAAAAGTTGAGCTTTTTGAAGCCGAACCCTGCGTTGCAATCAGCTCCATATTAGCATCTCCTGTTACCGTGTAGTTATAAGAATATGAAGTTGATGCTGTAGAAGTAGAATGTACAACCGTTCCGTTGGCTTTAAGCTGAAAAGTTGCATTTACATTGGTGGTAGCCGTAATGTTAATAGAATTCCCTGTAGGAACAGAAGTTAAACTGTTAGCCGCCGGATTTGTCATCGTTAAATTCAAAATCCCTACATTAACAAAAATATCAGGAGTCGTCTGATGCGCACCGGTTTTATCTTTCAGCAAAAAGCCGAATCTTCCGATGCCTGTTCTTGCATAAAAAGTTGTCGGTGTAAAAGATAAAGAATAAGTGTCTGTGGCAGCATTATAATTTAATCGATTAGATTCATTGGAATTGTTCCAACTGCCATTTGTCGGGCAATCCTGACTGTTCTGATAATTGGTATCCAGAGACCACGTCCAGATATAAATGGCATTGTTTGAAACTCCCCACGCCGATTCATCAATCTGATTTCCGGGCACAGTTAACGTTATTGCATCCGTCTCATTAAACGGATTCGGGGTAATTGTATAGCTTATCTGCCCAAAAATATGAGCTATGACAAACAACAAAATACTGGAATAGAATTTTTTCATATAATTCATCCTTTTAAGGTTAATTCAATACTAAAGTAAATTATTTTTCGAAAAAAAAATCAACTTTTGTTGAAAAACAGAACTTTACCCCAATTAAATAGTATGCTTTGAATAATACTTAACTGATTGAATTATAGAAACAAAAAAACCACTTAAAAAATTAAGTGGTTTAATATATGTTGTTTTGCTTTGATATTGCTTTCTCAGAATTCAGGTGAGAAAACAATGACAATCAATTAATGATGTCCGTGTCCGTGACTGTCGTGTAAGAAAGGTCCGTTTCCTTTAGGATTGCTGTAGATTACTTCTACCCCTTCCTGCTCGTTCAGCTGTTTGCTTCTGATGTCTTCCGGATTAAAAGGTTTTACTTTTCCGAAATACTCTTTCAAACCTTCTGTCAACCACATTGGAATTACCAACCCGAAGAACATAAAGATACACCAAAATCCTACAAGGAACATTGTAATGAAGAAAATTGTCCAAAGGAACTGGTAAAACGGCCAAAATGCTGATAAAATCGTTATCATTTTCTTAAAGATTTTAGGCAAAAATAGGACTTTTTATTTTTTTACACAAAAGATATACGTCCTATTTTATTATTTATTTTGATTTTAAACTATTATACCATTACTTCACGCTGCTAATTTGACTATTTAAAACTAATTGAGCGATATCTTTTGTAAGCTGTGTTGGGGAATGACAGTCGCAATTGCTGAATCCTAATACATATATGTCTGCATCGGGAATATATACTCCCATAGATTTGAATCCAAAAATACTGCCACCATGCTCTCTTGTAGGAGTTCCGTTGATCTCTTTTAAATGCCATCCATATCCATAGGTAAACTCTTCTCCGCTGTTTAGTTTATTTTTTGTATAAAGTTTTTTAGTATGTATTTCATCAAGAATAGTATATCGATTAATAGCATCTTGCCATTTCAGCATATCTTCAACGGTTGACATTAAAGATCCGGAAGCGAATGGAACACTGTAGTTGATAATTGTCTTGTTTACAAACCCATCTTTCTTTTCATGATATCCATAAGCTCTGTTTTTGATTATCTTTCTGTCTGTAGCATAAAAAGAGTTGTTCATCCCAATTTTTTCAAAAATATTTTTCTTCACGAAATCTTCATATGTTTCTCCGGAAACTAACTCAATTAAATATCCAAGCAATACATAACCGGAATTATTATAATCAAACTTTTCTCCGGGATTAAAATCAACAGGTTCATTTTTAAAAAAATCAATCATCATTTTGGGAGTCATTTCCTTTTGTGCGATTTCTGAGATTGATTTCATTTTCGTAAAATCTTTGATTCCAGAAGTGTGGGTAAGCAAATGATGAATGGTGATAGACTTTCCATTCGGATAATCGGGAATATACTTAGAAATAGGATCTTTTATATTTAATTTACCTTTGGATTCTAAAAGTAAAATAGAAAAAGCTGTAAACTGCTTGGTCATTGAGCCTATCTGGAATACATTTTGGACAGTCATATCCGTATTCAGTTCCAAATTAGACTTACCAAATGCTTTCTCATAGATAATTTCTCCTTTTTTAGAAACCAGGAAAACACCGCCGGGAGCATCTGAATCTTTAAACTCTTTTTGTATCAAACTGTCAATCTTTGCATCCGTCTGAGCAAAAGATATACTGAAAACAGTTGTACTAAATATAAATGTAAGTAAAAAATTTTTCATAATACTATTTTGTATTGCAAAGATAACTTTAAATAAAGTACCATGCAATACAAAGTAGTAATTATTTATAAACTAATTTTAGTGCGCAAGATCTGCAAAGAAATCATTTCCTTTATCATCCGTAATGATGAACGCAGGGAAATCTTTCACTTCAATTTTTCTTACGGCTTCCATTCCCAATTCCGGAAAATCCACCACTTCAACAGAAAGAATATTGTCTTTCGCTAAAATAGCAGCCGGACCTCCGATGGAACCTAAATAAAAACCTCCGTATTTGTTGCAGGCATTGGTAACGTCTTTTGTTCTGTTTCCTTTTGCCAGCATAATCATACTTCCGCCGTGGCTCTGGAATTCATCTACATAAACATCCATTCTTCCCGCCGTAGTCGGTCCGAAACTTCCTGAAGCCATTCCTTCCGGAGTTTTTGCTGGTCCCGCGTAATAAATCGGGTGATTTTTGAAGTATTCAGGCATTGGCTGTCCTGCATCCAGTAATTCTTTGATTTTTGCGTGGGCAATATCTCTGGCTACAATTAAAGTACCGTTCAGCTTCAGTCTCGTTTTGATCGGATATTTTGAAAGTTCTGCTAAAATATCAGACATCGGCTGATTCAGGTTGATTTCTACTGCTTCTTCCAGATGTGGCGGTGTTGCCGGTAAAAATCTCTTCGGATCCTGCTCCAGTTGTTCTAAGAAAATTCCGTCTTTCGTAATTTTTCCTTTGATATTTCGGTCTGCTGAACAGGAAACTCCCATTCCAACCGGACAGGAAGCGGCGTGACGCGGTAATCTGATTACTCTCACATCGTGTGTTAAATATTTTCCGCCAAACTGTGCTCCGATAGCACTTTCCTGACAGATTTTCTGAACTTTCGCTTCCCACTCCAAGTCTCTGAAAGCCTGTCCTGCTTCATTTCCTTCTGTCGGAAGATTGTCATAATATTTTGCTGATGCTTTTTTTACCGCTGCAAGATTGGCTTCCGCGGAAGTTCCACCAATTACCAAAGCCAAATGGTAAGGCGGACAAGCAGCCGTTCCCAAATCTGAAATTTTTTCTTTGATAAATTCTTCCAGAGATTTTTCGTTCAGTAAAGATTTTGTTTTTTGATACAAGAATGTCTTGTTTGCCGAACCTCCTCCTTTCGTTAAAAATAAAAACTCATAATAATCTCCTTTTTTAGCATAAATATCGATCTGTGCCGGAAGATTGGAACCTGAATTTTTCTCATCAAACATTGTTAGAGGAACCACCTGAGAATATCTTAAATTTCTTTTTTGGTACGTATTGTAAATTCCTTTGCTTAAATATTCTCCATCATCAACGCCTGTGTAAACGTTTTCTCCTTTTTTACCCATCACAATTGCAGTTCCGGTATCCTGACACGAAGGCAAAGCTCCTTCCACAGCAACCGCGGCATTCTGTAATAAATTGTAAGCCACAAATCTGTCGTTGTCCGTAGCTTCTGGATCATCAATAATTCTTCTCAAGCTTTCAAGATGCGAAGAACGAAGCATGAAAGAAACGTCTGCCATTGCTTCTTCTGCCAAAAGCTCAAGCCCTTTCGGATCAATGGTTAAAATTTCTCTGTCTCCTAATTTTTCAACTTTTACGTAGTCTGAAGTCAATTTTTTGTATACCGTATCATCCTTTAGAATCGGATACGGATCCTGATATCTGAAATCCATTTTACTTTTTTCTTTGGGTGCAAAAATACGGCTTACTCAAAAATGCATGAGTAAAATCAGTAACTTAGATCGATATTTATAATGATTATAAATTGCGAGAGTTTTCTTTTCTCATTAACTTTATACGAAGATATTTTAACCACAAAAGACACAAAAGCTTTTAAACACTTTAGTTATTTTAAGTTTAATAAATAATGCTTTAGAAGAACATATTAGTTTTAAAAATCTTCGATTTTCATTTTGTGAAATTTGATTTTTATAAAATTTAATAAATCTCTTTGCTTTTGGGGCTAAATCAAAACTAAACAAATTTCAATCACATGAATTACAGAATAGAAAAAGACACGATGGGCGAAGTGCAGGTTCCTACAGATAAGTTTTGGGGAGCCCAAACGGAACGTTCAAGAAATAATTTTAAGATGGGTCCGGAAGGTTCCATGCCTCATGAAATCATCGAAGCTTTTGCTTATCTTAAAAAAGCGGCGGCATTTACCAATACAGATTTAGGAGTTCTTCCTGCAGAAAAGAGAGATATGATCGCGAAAGTCTGTGACGAAATTTTAGAAGGAAAACTTAACGATCAGTTTCCTTTGGTGATCTGGCAAACCGGTTCCGGAACACAGTCCAACATGAATGTAAATGAGGTAATCTCCAATAAAGCACACGTTAACAACGGTGGAAATTTAGGCGAAAAATCAGAAATCCATGCAAATGACGATGTGAATAAATCGCAATCTTCCAACGATACTTATCCAACTGCGATGCACATCGCGGCTTATAAAAAAGTGGTGGAAACTACTATTCCGGCTGTCGAAAAATTAAGAGATACTTTAAAAGAAAAATCAGAAGCGTTTAAAGATATTGTAAAAATCGGAAGAACACATTTGATGGACGCAACGCCTTTAACGTTAGGTCAGGAATTCTCAGGGTATGTCGCCCAACTCAATTACGGTTTAAAAGCATTAAAAAATACTTTACCTCATCTTTCTGAGCTGGCTTTAGGCGGAACTGCGGTTGGAACCGGCTTAAATACTCCCCAAGGTTATGATGTAAAAGTGGCAGAATATATTTCGAAATTTACGAATCTTCCTTTTGTAACCGCAGAAAATAAATTTGAAGCTTTGGCGGCTCATGATGCGATTGTAGAATCTCACGGAGCTTTAAAACAACTTTCGGTTTCTTTATTTAAAATTGCTCAGGATATCCGATTATTAGCTTCCGGACCTCGTTCGGGAATTGGAGAAATTCATATTCCGGAAAATGAGCCGGGATCATCTATTATGCCGGGAAAAGTTAATCCTACCCAAAATGAAGCAATGACCATGGTTTGCGCTCAGGTTTTAGGAAATGACACGACTATTTCTTTTGCAGGAACGCAGGGAAATTATGAACTGAATGTTTTCAAACCTGTAATGGCTTATAATTTTTTACAGTCCGCCCAACTGATTGCCGATGCATGTATTTCCTTTAACGATCACTGTGCGGTCGGAATTGAACCGAACTATGAAAGAATTAAAGAACTGGTTGATAAATCTCTGATGCTGGTAACGGCTTTGAACACGCACATTGGTTATGAAAATGCTGCAAAAATTGCCAAAACCGCCCATAAAAACGGAACTACCTTAAAAGAAGAAGCGTTGAATCTGGGACTTTTAACCGCCGAACAATTTGACGAGTGGGTAAAACCTGAAGATATGGTGGGAAGCCTGAAATAAACTAAGAATTAAATTATTAAATATTGCAAAACCGCATGACAAATTTGTCCTGCGGTTTCCTGTTATATATAAATGTTACGTGTTTTTACCATTTGTAAGCAAGACCTATAACCAGAGCTTTGTCATTTTCAAATTGATTATCCTTGAAAAAATTACCGAAATCTTTCTTCACGAAAATGCTGAAATCGCTGTACGAAACGGTAAACTGCGCTCCATAAATGAAAGGATTTACCTGATAATTTCCTCTTTCTCTCTGGCTGATTTCTTCGCCTTTAATAATGTTGTTTGTCGACATTCTTACTCCTCCATAAACATTTGCGCCTACTTTAAAGCCTTTCTGATAATCTCTGTACTGGATATCCATTCCTGCACTTTTCAGTTTAGAAAAATTGTACTGCAAACCTAAAGGAACGATGACATAGCCTGTTCGCAATTTGCTTTTGCTTAAATTTTTATCATACGCTGAAAGGTAAATATCCGAATTCATGTCTTTAGCAAAAAACCGGTTATTATCAATATTTAAGGTTCTCCATGAAAATCCAAGCCCGGAAATTAATCCCCAATGACTGGTTCTGCTGAACTGATAATTGAATTTCAACCCAAATTCAAGATTTCCTGCGTATCCTAAATTTTTATCCAGATCATTATCTGCTTTATTATTGGTGAGAATCATGGCTCCGTAAGAAAAATAGGCGGTGAAGTTCTTAGTCGGACGGAATTTCCTTAGAAGTTTTTCTTTAATTTCTTCGTTGGAAGTTACATCAGAATTCAGAAGAGAATATCTTACCTGCTTTTGAATCACAGAATCCAGATCAAAACCGAGCTCTTCAATTCTCTGATCAATTTTTTCCGAAAAGCGGTCGGCAACAAGCGCCTTTTGTTTGTCAAATTCAGCTTTATCAAGATTCTTAGCCTGAAGAATCAGCAGTTCTGCTTCCATCTGCTTTTTTTCTTCCTGAATAATCGAATCAATTTTTCGGGCATATTCATCTACTTTTTCTTTTACAATCGGGCTTACTTCTGTATCTTCTTTAGACTGAAGATTTAAGGTAAGATTTTTCTGAGAATAGGCTGTACCTGATAAAAGGCACAATAGTCCCATCATGATCATTTTTTTAATCATAGTATTATTTTTTATTTGTTAAAATTTGAAGTATTATTTTCCGTTCAGATCAATGGTTGCCACGTTGCTTTCTTTGGTTTTCATGATAACATCTTTATGCTCTACCGAGAACAGTAATGTGGAAGGATCAACATATCTTTTTCTTTTTCCCTGAGTTTTTGCAGAATCTGACTTTGCCATGATTTTTTCAGGCTCGATTTTAGAAATAGTACCGATAATTTCCGGAGCATTTTCTTTTGTTAAAGGTATTTGTTTTTGCTCAATCATGATCTGCGACTCTACCGCTTCATTCTTTTTCTCACTCGGAATATTTTCTATAGCAACAGATTCTGTTTGTTTCTGCTTTACAATTTCAGGAGATGGTACTGTTAGTTCCTGCTCTTTATTTTGAATAACCGGCTTTTTAACCTCAGCAACAATTTCAGATTTTTCAGTTTCCTTATTTTCTTTATTAAAAAACAAAACTGCTCCCAAACTGAACGTTAAAACCAGACAAGCCGCCACCAAATACCAATTTATTTTTGTTTTTGAGTTTCTTCGTTCCGACTGGGTTTCAATTTCAGACCACAAATTTCTAGAAGGAGCAATTTCTCTTTCTGAAATCTGTTTTTTGATATGATGTTCTATATTATTTTTAGTAGTGTTCATTTTTCAGTGCTTTTTGTTGTTGAAAGTAAATTTTTCTCATTTTTTCTTTTGCCCGAAACAGTTGTGTCTTACTTACGGCAACAGAAATCTGCAAAGTATCTGCAATTTCCTGATGCGAATAATCTTCGAGAACATAGAGGTTAAAAACCATCCTGTAAGCATCCGGAAGCTGATCCAGAAGTTCCTGTGCATTGAAATCAAAAGCAATATCCTCTTCATAAATTTCTTCCAGATAAGACTGGTTGATGTCGTCCAGATAAAAAACGGTTTTGCGGCTTTTAATAAAGTTCAGACATTCGTTCACCACAATTCTTCTTGCCCAGCCTTCAAAACTTCCGTCATTTCTAAAGGTCTCAATACTTTTAAAAATTTTACAGAACGCTTTTATTACACAATCTTCAGCCTGATACAAATCTGTAACGTAACTTCTGCCGATGCTCAGAAATTTCTTTACATTCTGATCATAAAAAACTTTCTGCGCTGCCGGTTCCTGCCTTTTGAGGCGGCTCAGCAAATCATCTTTTTTATTTCCAAACAGAAGCTTCATAATTATTTGTTTCTATTAGTAAGACAATTAAAAACGGAAAAGGTTACACCGAAGGAAATTATTTTTTGAAATTTATTAAAAAATATCATTTTAAATATTTTTCATACCTTAGAGACTTATTACAAACTACTATAAAACAAAACATTATGAAAAATCTAAAAAAAATCCAAAGAGAGAACTTAAAACAGGTTTTAGGCGGTCATACCTGTCCTGCCAATACGTACCACATCACATATAACGGATATCATGCGTGCTGTCTTCAGATTCCGAGCGGAAACCCATGTCTTTCTACAAAATGTCTGGTTCCGATGGAAATGTGCGATTCAGAATTGAATTAATAGTCCATACAAAAAGAAAACGGTCAGAAATTTCTCTGACCGTTTTGTATCTTAAAAAATCTAAGTCTAACTTAGCATTTTCTGTGCTTTTTTTACGCCTTCTACCAAAGCATCAATTTCACTGAATGTATTGTACACCGCAAAACTGGCTCTTACGGTTCCTGCAATATTGAAAAAATCCATAATCGGCTGTGTACAATGATGCCCCGTTCTTACAGCAATTCCTAATTTATCCAGAATCATTCCTACATCCGAAGCAATTCCGACTCCTTCAAGATTGAAAGAAACGACGCCGGTTCTGTTGGCTTTTTCACCATAAATTTTAATGCCTTCCAATTCCAGAAGCTGTCTCTGCGCATATTCCAGCAAAGCATTTTCATGGTTCTGAATATTTTCCTGCCCAACTTTCAGAATAAAATCCACGGCAGCTCCCAAAGCAATGTTTCCACCTACATTTGGTGTTCCTGCTTCATATTTAAAAGGAAGACCTGCGTAAGTGGTGCTGCCAAAAGAACAGGTGGCAATCATTTCTCCGCCTCCGTGAAATGGTGGCAAGTCTTCAAGAATCTGCTGTTTTCCGTACAAAATTCCCGTTCCCATCGGAGCGTACATTTTGTGCCCCGAGAAAACAAAAAAGTCGCAGTCCATTTTCTGAACATCAAGGGTAAAATGAGGCGCAGACTGAGCTCCGTCGATAACGATGTAAGCATTGGTATTCTTTCTTGTTTTTGCAATGATTTCTTCAATCGGATTAATAATTCCTAAAGCATTGGAAACCTGATTAACAGAAACAATTTTTGTTTTTTCACTTAAAAATTTTTCAAACTGATCGAGTTGAAGAATTCCGTTTTCATCCATAGGAATGACTCTCAGCTTCGCTCCGGTTCTTTCACATAGCATCTGCCAAGGAACAATATTGGAATGGTGTTCCAGATAAGAGATAATAATTTCATCGTCCTTTTTTAATTTTTGGGTTAAAATATAGGCGATCAAATTGATTCCTTCGGTAGTTCCTTTGGTAAAAATAACCTCAAAATCATGTTCAGCATTGATGAATTTCTGGATTTTTCTTCTGGAAAGCTCCATTTCTTCAGTTGCCAACTGGCTCAGCGTGTGAATTCCACGATGTACATTCGCATTGATTTCTGTGTAATATTTGTTCCAGACTTCCAAAACGGAATCCGGTTTTTGAGAGGTGGCTGCATTATCGAGATAAACCAGTGGTTTACCGTTCACTTTCTGATCTAATATAGAAAACTGACTTCTGATTTCCTGAATGTCAAACATTTATTAAATTTTTAATTAAAACGTTCTTATTTAGAACTCTTCAAATTTACGGCTTTTTTTCTAAAGCAAAGATGATGGATGTTGTGTTGTTGGGCAACAGGCAATAGAAAGATTCAATTACTCAGACAAAAAAAGTTTTATCGGATAGAATAATAAAAAAACCTGCCAAAAAATTGACAGGTTTTCTATATCTCAATAAGAAATTCTTATTCTGCTGCTGCTTCAGTCGCTTCAGGAGCTGCTCCTTCTTCAGTTGCAACTTCTTCTTCATCTTCATCGTCCATTGCTGCTGCACCACCTTTCATTGCATTTCTAGACATCTTAACAGCTACTACAACTGCGTTGTCAGGGTGCATGAAAGAGTATCCTTCAGTTTTGATACTTCCTACATAAAGTTTGTTACCAATTCTTAACGGAGTAACGTCTACAACGATCTCATCCGGTAAGTTTGCAGGGATCGCTTTTACTTTCAGCTTTCTGAAAGACTGACGAAGAACACCACCAGCTACAACACCTTTAGAACGACCAGTGATTCTTACAGGAACTTCCATGATAACTGGCTTATCATCAGATAACTGATAGAAATCTGCGTGAAGAATTTTGTCTGTAATCGGGTGAAACTGAATATCCTGAAGAACAGCCGGAATTGTTTGACCATCAACCTCAATAGATACCGTGTGTGCTTCAGGAGTGTATACTAACCCTTTGAAAGATTTCTCAGTAGCAGAGAAATTCAAAGGAGCTTCACCTCCGTAAACAACACAAGGAACTAATTCAGCATCACGTAAAGCTTTTGTAGACTTTTTGCCCACGCTTTCTCTTTTTGTACCTTGAATTGTAATAGATTTCATTTATAAAAAATTTAAAAAATTGTTTCAAATTAAATTTGCAAACTTCTAAAAATCAGTTAAATAACAAATTTACTGCTAATCGACTGATGTTCATGAACCATCTTCATAACGTCCGCAAATAATGGGGCGCAAGATAGCACTTTTATTTTAGATGACAAATTATTTTTAACAGGAATTGAGTCAGTTACAATAACTTCCAATAATTTTGATTTCTCAATATTTTCGTAAGCCTTTCCTGAAAGCACTCCGTGCGTTGCCATTGCTCTTACAGATTTCGCTCCTTTTTCCATTAAGATGTCTGCCGCTTTACAAAGTGTTCCGGCGGTATCTATCATATCATCAATAAGGATAACATTCTTCCCGTCCACATCTCCGATAAGGAACATTTCTTCTACAACGTTTGCTTTTTTTCTTTCCTTATAAGCAATTACTACATCTGCACCCAAGTGACCTGCATAGTTTTTCGCTCTTTTTGCACCTCCCATATCTGGAGAGGCAATCGTAAGATTTTCCAGATTGAGATCTCTGATGTAATCTACGAAAATAGTAGAAGCATACAGATGATCTACCGGAATTTCGAAGAATCCCTGAATCTGATCTGCGTGAAGATCCATTGTCATGATTCTTGTAGCTCCTGCTGCCGTTAAAAGGTTTGCCACCAACTTAGCACCGATTGGCGCTCTGGGCTGGTCTTTTCTGTCCTGCCTTGCAAGTCCGAAATATGGAAGCACTACGGTAATACTCTTAGCAGAAGCTCTTTTGGCAGCATCAATCATCAGAAGAAGCTCTAATAAATTGTCTGCCGGCGGAAACGTAGATCCAATCAGGAAAACTCTTCCCCCTCTTACGGATTCGTCTAAAACAGGTTCGAATTCTCCGTCGCTGAATGTCTGAAAGTTGATTTTTCCTAATTCTTTCCCATAATTTTGGGCAATTTTCTCTGCCAAGTCCTTACTCGTCCTTGTAGAAAATAGATAACTTAACTGATCGGCCATTTTTACTTTTTAAAGATTTTGCAAATTTAAAAAAAAACCACAAGAATTACTCTTGTGGTTTCTAAGTTTTTATTTATCCAGTTATTATGGGAATTTTACTCCGGAATAATTATTTGGATTTACCTGTGGTAAGGTAGATTTATATTTAGCATTGATTGCTTTAATAAATTCATTGGCAATAATTGCATAGCCTCTTCCTGTAAGGTGAACCCCGTCCAGAGAGAAAGCTCCCCCGGTTACGAATTTTGCAGTGTATCTTATCCCATCATACAAAATTCCGGATTGAGAATTAAGTTCTACCATTTTAGCATTTGCATCTACAAATGCAAGTCCTTTAGCATCTGCAATAGACTTAATTGAAGTATTATAGGCAGTCATAGCTGTTGTGACATTTGCTGCTTCAGTTTTTGAAAGCACATGCTGGTTTTCTAATGGATAAGAAATACCGTATACATTAATGGAAGCCGGAGCATTCGGATTAGTAGATCCGATTACCGCTCTGGTCGTAAGAAGGATATAATCTTCTGCGGTTGCCTGTCTCGCCTGTCCGTAAATCTGTCCGAAAGCAGCAGCTGTAGCCGCTCCTAAAGACGGCGTAAGTGCCGCAGTAAGCTGTGCTGATAAATTCGTTAAAGAAACATCTCTGATCAAAACAGGGTTTGATGAAGTAGAAGATAAAAGATTGATTCTATCCCCCGCTCCAAAAGCTGTAAGCGCCTGTTTAAGCGGGCCGTACAAACTTGTGTTTAGCGTATTAAGATTAGCACCTAAAGCAGCCGGAGTTAACGGATTGTAAGGAACCGTTGTAAAGAAAGGAATTGCTGTTACACTTGGAATATTGGCAATAACTCCTTTCGCACCGTTCGCTGTAAGCGCTGTTACATAAGAATTAATACTTGACGCTACCACGTTAGGATCAGAAATATCATTAGATCCATAAGTTGCAGGATTAATATTTCCTGTCTGAACAACAGCAGGTGTATATGTTGTAACGCCTCCTGTTGTTGTAGAATTTGTTCCTCCACTGGTTGCGTAGCTTAAAATATCGTTATTTCCGATCCATAGAGAGAAGAAAGTAGGATTTTGAGCTACTGCCGCCGCTACAGGACTTACCCCTGTAGAAAATCTTGCATAAAACGGATTAAGAGATCCATAGCTCGCAATACCCAAATGGAAAGATTTCGCTCCCGGAATCCCTAAATTTTGATAAGGTGCACCTGAAGAAATGTTATCTAACGCCGCTGCCGGAGCAGATGGCACCGGTGTAAGTGACCCATTTACTACACTAAGAACCAGTTTACCTGAAAATCCCGGAAGATTATTAAATCCACCAACGTTATTTGGCATTAAAGGCTGTTTAAAATCACCTCCTCCTGCAAGTTTCATCTGCATTGCAATCATTGAAGGATAAGATTCATTTTGTCCATCCAAATAAAGAGCTCCGTCTCTATATCCCGAAGTAAGAGAATTTCCTAAAGATACATATTTGGAAAAATTGGCTTCTCCGGAAGTTACTACCACATCCTTTACATCAGTATCGAAGTCTGTATCACAACTTACATTTAACAACAACGCTGAAATAGCGAATGTAGAAATTAATATTTTTTTCATAATTCTTGATTAAAAATTAAAATGCGTTATAAGACAAACCTAACCCAAAGTAAAATGCTTGTGCTTTAGCCTGCCCGTAAAGGTTATAAAATGCATTGTTTATATTTCTTGACTTCTGGAAGTTGTAAGCTCCTGAAAGGTCTACTCCTAATTTATTGAGTTTAAATCCAATCCCTCCGGTAATTACATTAGCATCAAAAGATGGTGTTTCCGGACTGAAGTGTGCGTCGTCATAAGGTGATTCGTCATGATAATATCCTAATCTTCCTGCAACTTTATCTGTAATCATATATTGCGTTCCGATTCTGAAAGCTTTAGAATTGTGGAAGTTTTTCGGCGTTACATTTTTGGTAGGATCATCTGCCTGATTTCCTGCCAATGCGTTTTCAAAATCCAATGTAAGTTTATTATACTTCTCCCATCCGTAGTAATTGAAATCTCCGGACACCTGCCATTTCGGTGTTATTTTATAGGTAACCCCAATTGTATATTCATCCACCAAAGGAAGAACAGCCTTAAAGTTATCCTGTCCGTTAGCGTCTAATCTTACTGAAGAATATAATGCCTGAGAAATATTAAATGTAGCTTTTCCTTTATCTGCATTCATATAAACCGGCGATCTGTAAGCAATACTTACATCCAGTTTTTCTTCTGGTCTGAAATAGAAACCTAAACCAAAACCGTGTCCTGAAGCCTTATCATCTTTTAGATTTAAATTTCCTCCTAATTGAGTAACTGCTTTCGTCCAGTCTACACTTCCTTTAGCATAGATATAGCTCGCTCCGAAAGAAACCCAAGGTGATAATTTCACAGAAACCATCGGCTGAAAATAAAATGCCTTCAGTTCTATATTCTCTACAATTTCTTTTCCAGCCCAGTTATCTGGCCATTCTACCGTACTTCCGTAAGGCGTTGAAAAATTAAAACCTAAAGAAAGATTATCTAACACTTTGTAAGCTACCGCAGCATAAATAGGAGTTCCCATAGGATTATCCGTAGAATAAGATTCCAAAGTAGTAAGATTCTGATAGGTAACTTTAGAACTTATCCCGAATCCACCCGCAGCAACACTAAGTTTTGAGGGAATGAAAGACATTCCCGCAGGGTTAAAGAACGTAACACTCGCATCTTCAGCATGTGCACTGGTATGCGCCATTGCCAACTGCTTCACCCCTTGCAGAGAAACCCTGAAGCCTCCTGCATAAGATAATACACCTGCCAATAAAGCTGTTGATATCAATATTTTTTTCATAGACTATTATTATATAATCCAAATATAAAATTATTTTAGATACATCTGTTAATAAATCATAAAATTTTAAACATCAACGCAAAAGAAAACTATGTTTAAAATAGCACTTTAAATAAAATAAGCTTTAAAAACATCATTATTAAATGATTAATTCAAACTATCTTCATAAAATAACATTTTGTTTAGTCTTAAACAAAACGATTCCCGAATATTTGATTATTTTAGACCTCATAAAGATAAAAATCATAAATTTGCAAATTAAATATATAATATATGAGTTGTGGATGTAAAACATCCGGCGATTCTGCACATTCTTGCGGACCCAAGAAGACCGCGAATGGCTGTGAAAATGTAAATACCTGTGGTAATAGTTATAAATTAAGTGTTTTTGACTGGCTTTCTAACATCAACAATCCCGCACCGAACAGATGTGATTTTGTAGAAGTTAGATTTAAAAATGACAGAAAATCGTTTTATAAAAATGTAAACAATATCCCTTTACACATAGGTAGTGTAGTAACAGTAGAATCGAGTCCCGGACACGATGTAGGTGTGGTAAGTCTCACCGGAGAATTGGTAAAGATTCAGATGAAAAAGAAAAAATGTTCTGAAGAATCGGCACTAAAAATATACAGACAGGCCAATCAGAAAGATCTTGAAGTTTGGCAGGAAGCAAGAAAAAAAGAAGACAGCGTAAAAATAGACGCCCGAAAAATAGCGCACAGATTAGGTCTTGAAATGAAGATCACCGATGTGGAATATCAGGGAGACGCCTCTAAAGTCACTTTTTATTATACGGCAGATAACCGTGTAGATTTCAGACAGTTGATTAAAGAATACGCCGGAGCTTTCCGTACAAAAATCGATATGAAACAGATCGGTTTCAGACAGGAAGCCGCAAAAGTAGGCGGAATCGGATCTTGTGGAAGAGAACTTTGCTGTTCGACTTGGTTAACGGATTTCAGATCTGTAAATACCAACGTGGCAAGATATCAGCAACTGAGTATCAATCCTCAGAAACTTGCCGGGCAATGTGGTAAACTTAAATGTTGTCTTAATTATGAATTAGACAGTTATCTGGATGCTTTAAGCAATTTCCCGTCTTCTTCCACCACTCTGGATACCGAGAAAGGAAGAGCTTTCTGCATTAAAATCGACGTTTTCAAAAAGAAAATGTGGTTTGCTTATGTAGAAAATTCAATTGCGTGGTACGATTTTGATATTGATCTGGTTAAAAAGCTGATCTCCAAGAATAAACGCGGAGAAAAAACACTTCCACTGGAAGAGCTGAAACAGCCGGAAACTCCTTTTGCAAGCATCGACCTGATTCAGGAGAACAACGTAGACCGTTTCGAAAAGAAAAACAGAGGCAACAGAAATAAAAACCAAAACAGACCGAATAGCAACAATCAGAACAGCCAGAATCAGCAAGGTCAGAAGAAAAACAATACCCGACCTGAGAGACAGGAACGTCCTGAAAGAAATGAAAAATCTGTTGAAAAACCTCAAAGACAGGAAAAACAGCAGCAAAATCCAAAAGCCAATTCTAATAACAACCAACCGAGACCGCAAAAGCCTCAACAGCCAAAACCTCAGTTGGAAAAAGCAGAAGCTGCTGCAGGTGCTGAAACTGATAAAAAACCCAATCCAAACAAAAAGAAATTTAAAAAGAAGTTTCCTCCAAAAAAAGATAACAATGCGTAAAATTTTAGGATTATTTACTCTTATTCTTTTCTTTAGCTGTAATTCTTCCACCGAAGGAGAAGTTTTTATGAATTCTGTTGATAACAAATGGAATAAGAAAAGTGAACAAAAATTTAATCTTGAAATTTCAGATCCGCAAAATCCTAAAAATATTATATTTGTTGTAAGAAATAATAACAATTATCCTTACAGCAATATAAGGTTTATTGTCAATTTTACCGACCTTCAAAGCAAGAAAAAGCAAACGGATACGTTAAATTATGTATTGGCAAAACCTAACGGAGAATGGCTCGGAACAGGATTCGGAGATACGAAGGAAACTTTGTTTCAATATAAACTGAATTATAAATTTCCCGCAAAAGGAAAATATGAAATCGGTCTTACTCAGGCGATGAGAAACGACAACCTTCCGGGAATTGAAGACATTGGAGTAAAAATAGAAACGGCTAAACCGTAATCATCAATGGAAGTGAACAAACAAAATACTGGGAACAAAGGGAAAACCTTCCCTCTTCCTCCTAAAAAGAAAGACACTGCCTGGAAAAGGTGGGTTAAATTTATCTGGATCGGATTCTTTGCTTTGGTTTTAGGAATTTCAGGGCTATTCTTTGCCGTATCGCAAGGTTTCGTAGGAGAAATGCCGGATGTAAAAGAGCTTGAAAATCCGGATATATATGTTGCCTCACAAATCTACTCTTCAGACGGAGTTCTTTTGGGTAAATTTGAAAAAGAGAAAACACAGCCTATCATTTATAAAGATCTCCCGCCTTACTTAATCTATGCTTTACAGGCAAAAGAGGACGAACGTTTTAAAGAACACTCAGGAATTGATTTACAATCAGTTGTAAGAGCGGTAGCTTATGGAGGTAAAAGAGGCGGTGGATCCACAATAACCCAACAGCTTGCAAAATTACTTTTCACCGGAAATGCTTCTCAAAACAGAATTGAAAGAGCATTCCAGAAATTAAAAGAATGGGTTGTTGCCGTAAGTCTTGAAAAAAGATATACGAAAGAAGAAATCATAACACTGTATTTCAATAAGTTTGATTTCTTATTTAATGCTAACGGAATTGAAATGGCTTCGAAGATTTATTTTAATAAAAAAACTTCTGAGCTTACTTTACCGGAGGCTGCAACATTTGTTGCCATGCTTGAAAATCCAAGAAAAAATAATCCATACAGAAATCCTGAAAGAGCAAAAACAAGAAGAGATGTTGTTTTGGATCAAATGCTGAAAACAGGATATATCGATCAGGCAACATTTGATAAAGCTACAGCAACGCCAATTACAGTTGATTTTCATCCTATAAGTAATATTACAGAAGGCTATTCCGCTTATTATAAGTTTTATCTGAAAAAAGAAATCGACAAATATCTTGACGATTACGAAAAAGAAACCGGTAAAAAATTAAATCTTTACAAAGACGGTTTAAAAATATATGTAACTCTTGATTCCAGAATGCAGAAATATGCAGAAGATGCAATCAGAGAGCATTTAACGGATCTTCAGAAAAGATTTGACGCTGAGCAGAGAGGAAGAAAAAACTGGCCATTCTATTACCTGAATGATAAGCAGGTGAATAATCTGATGCTTCAGGCAATGAGAAGAACAGGACGCTACAAACTTCTTAAAGCAGACGGAATGCCGGAAGATTCTATTTTAATGGAATTTAAAAAACCTGTTAAAACCTCAAGATTTACATGGGCTGGAGAAGAAGAAGTAGAAATGTCTCCTTGGGATTCTATCAGATGGCACAAGAAAGTTGCTCAGGCAGGATTGATGTCTGTAATTCCGGGAACAGGAGAAATTAAAGCCTGGGTTGGAGGAATCGATTGGCAGCATTTCCAGTATGACCACATTAAGCAGGGTAAAAGACAGGTAGGTTCAACATTTAAGCCTTTCGTTTACGCAACTGCGATTATGAAACTAGGTTTAACACCTTGTTCTACTATTTCTAATGCAAGCTTTAACAAAGGAACTTATCACGTTCCGGGAAGAGGCGGAATGCTTACTTTAAAAGATGCATTGGCGCACTCACAAAACCCTGTTGCACTTCGTCTTGCCGAAATGACGGGAACACAAAGCGTAATACAAACCGCGAGAGATTTGGGAGTAACAGAAGAAATCTCCACAAGCTTACCAATGGCTTTAGGAGCTTCGGATATTACCATCTACGAAATGGTAGGAGCTTACAGTACTTTTGCAAACTACGGAAACTACAACAAACCGGAGATGATCTGGAGAATTGAAGATGCCAACAGCCGCGTAATTAAGGAAGTAAATGTAGAACCTAAAGAAGTGATGAATCCGCTGTACGCTTATACCATGATTGAACTGATGAAAGGTGTGGCACAATACGGAACCGCTTCTGGAGAACTGGGAAGAAAAGGAATTTCAAAAGATATCGAAATTGCTGGTAAAACAGGAACTACCCAGAACAACTCAGACGGTTGGTTTATGGGAATCGTACCGAAACTGGCAACCGGAGCATGGGTTGGATGGGAAGACAGAGCCACCCACTTCTACGGAACAGGAGAAGGACAGGGAGCTAAAATGGCATTACCAATCTGGGCAATCTACATGAAGAAAGTATGGGCAGATAAAAGCTTAAAAATCTCTCCGGATGATAAATTCGTGAAACCTTCGGAATGGAAAGACGGCTGTTCAAACCTTAAGGGATTAGGCGCAGGTTACGGAGATGATGGCGGATTACAGACGCTTGATGAGATCAAAAATCCGAAACCGGCAGATCCAAGCGGACAAAAAACATCCGGTAAAAAAGAAGAAAATGTAAACGAAAACCTGAATACTGGCGAAGACATAGACTTCAATAATAAATAAATTCTTTTTTAGAAATATACAAGACCTTTCAATCATTTGGAAGGTCTTTTCTTTTTAATTAATACCTTTGAATTATGAATCTTGAAAACATACAACAACCCTTTATAAAAAAGTTTCCCGGAGATTTTTCCGGCAATACCCTACAGAGAAATACTCCGAAGGTTTTATTTTCCACTGTCCAGCCGGTTGGTTTCGATCATCCAGAGTTAATTGCTTTTAACGAAAAACTTTCAGAAGAAATCGGACTTGGAGGGCTTGAAGAAAAAGATCTTAATTTTTTGGCAGCAACACATCTTCCCGAAAATATCAAAACCTACTCCACTGCTTATGCAGGGCATCAGTTCGGAAACTGGGCAGGACAATTAGGAGACGGAAGAGCCATTCTTGCCGGAGAAATTGAAAACAATTCAGGAAAGAAAAACGAAATACAGTGGAAAGGAGCCGGAGCAACGCCTTATTCCAGACACGCAGATGGAAGAGCCGTATTAAGGTCGTCTGTTCGTGAATATCTGATGAGCGAAGCGATGTTTCACTTAGGAGTTCCTACAACCAGAGCATTGAGTTTAGCATTTACCGGAGAAGACGTCGTAAGAGATATCATGTACAGCGGAAATCCTGAACTGGAAAAAGGAGCGGTAGTCATCAGAATCGCAGAAAGCTTTCTTAGATTCGGGCATTTTGAATTGATGTCTGCCCAACAGGAATACAAAACATTGCAGGAACTTGCAGATTATACCATTCATCATTATTTCAAAGAAATTTCTTCGGAGGGGATTCAGAAGTACAAAGATTTCTTCGAAAATGTATGCAGAAGAACAGCAGATCTTATGGTAGAATGGTATCGTGTAGGATTTGTTCATGGGGTAATGAACACAGATAATATGTCGATTTTAGGTTTAACGATCGATTATGGACCTTATTCGATGATGGATGAATACGATTTAAATTTTACCCCAAATACCACCGATCTTCCAGGAAGAAGATATGCTTTCGGAAAACAGGGACAGATTTCCCAATGGAACCTATGGCAATTGGCAAATGCCCTTCATCCTTTAATTAAAGATGAAAAATTCTTGGAAGATGTTTTAAATGATTACGGAAGCTATTTCTGGGAATCGCACGACAGAATGCTGTGCAGAAAATTCGGTTTTGATCAGTTACTAACAAGCGATGAAAAATTCTTTACCACATGGCAAAGTCTGATGCAGGATCTTCAATTAGATTATACCTTATTTTTCAACGAACTCGAAAAATATGATGACCAGAAAGATCTCAGACAGCAATTTGAAAACGTTTCTTACACATTTTTAAATGATGAGAAACTTTCGAAACTGGAAGATTTTATGAAAGCTTATCAGTCAAGACTAGAAAAAAATATTATTTCAAGGGAAAAATCTTTGGAAATCATGCATAAAGCCAATCCTAAATTTATTTTAAGAAATTATCTTCTCTACCAGTGCATTGAGGAAATTAATGAAGGAAAAACAGAAATGCTGAAAAAATTAACCCACGCTTTAGAAAATCCGTACCACACTGTTTATCCGGAATTTTCAGCAAAAAGACCTTCAGATTATGATGATGTATCGGGATGTTCAACGCTTTCGTGCAGTTCGTAATTTTAAAATCATAAAAATCAATACAAAAACTCATCAGATTTGGTGGGTTTTTTATTTTACTTTTGCAGAAAGTTTTTGCAGGTGTCAAAATTCAAAACAAAATTTATCCATTTTTTCAAATTGCTTTTTCCGTCAACGGGAATTGAACTTATTGTTTTTCTTTTCTTTCTCGTCGCTTACGGATATATGGGATCATATATTGCGATTCATCACAAAATTATCTTTGACGGAAGAATTCCCTGGGATGCGTATTTCAGCTTCGATAACAAATCTATTGTAATGACTGGCGGAAGTTTTGAAAGACACCCGCTTTCCTACTATTTTTTTAACTGGATCCGAGAACTGGCTTTAATTTTCTCCAACGGAAAAATGGATGGAAATTTCCGTTTCGCTTTAGCCTGGCTGAGTAATCTCGCGGTAAGCTTAAGCATTCTTCAGGTGTTTAAATATCTTAAAAACATTATCCGTCTTCCTTTAGTTTTGAACCTCATACTAATTCTGTTTTTCGGAGCATTTTCAACAAATATTCTCCTTTCTTTCACTCCGGAAAACTTTACCTACACTTTATTTTTCCTGACCCTCTTTCATCATTATTCAGCTATAAAATTAAAGAAAGAGGAGAAAATTCAGGCTTTAGCTTTGGCTTTTTCAGGAGTTACCATCGGAGGCTTAACGGTAACGAACATTGTTAAAATCTTCATTCCCGTCGCTTTTGAAAAGGGAGTTTTCAGAAACTGGAAAAAATTTGGGAATGCGGTTTTCAGAGGACTTTTTACCTGCGTCTGTTTTGTTTTATTATACTTAAACCGAATCGATTTTAAATATCAGAATATATTCAGCAAAACCAATGAACAGTACGAAAAATTCTCCAATGTAAATTCTACTCCGACATGGGATATGATCCTTTCGTACTTTTTCGGGGGAAATATACTTTTTTCAAATTTTCTGATCCGCGATAAACATAATATGAGCGGTTACCACTATAAAGGGATTATAATGACTGTTTATTCATCATGGATTCCTTATATCTTTATTGCCGTTTTATTGATCCTGATTTGTTGGAGTTATTTTAAAAATTTCAGAAATAAACTCGTTCAGGTTTTAATGATTTCATTCCTGTTTGACGTTATCATTCACTGCGTTATGAGATTCGGACTTCACACGTCATACATCTACGGAGGTCATTTTGTTTTTGTGTATCCACTGTTATTAGGATGGCTATTTCATCACTACAGGCAATCGCCAAAAATTCTATCTTTTTTAACGGTGATCTTCCTCATTTTATTCGCTTATCTCATCACAAATAATTATTTAAGGATGACTGAATTCTTTTGGTTTTTAAATAAATTTTATTAAAATTTTACTTTTAATTTTTCAAAATTAAAAGTAAAAATCAATAAAAAAAAGCTGAGAAATAATTTTTCCCAGCTTTTTACTTTATGCTAAATAATTTCTACTATTTTGCTTCCGCACAGAAAATTCTGTACTGTACTGCAAGTGCAGATTTAAAATATTCTCTCACTCTGGAAAGATCAGAAGCCGCACTTTGTTTTGTGAAATAACTCCCCGCTAAAATTTTATAATTCGGTCTTAAAGAAGCATCCGTTTCCACTTTCAGGTTAGGAAATCTTTTTCTGAAATAAGCCTTTACCTCATTGGCTTCCTCATTACTTTTTACCGTTGTAATCTGAATTTTATACCCTAAAATTCTTGGATTTTTTCTGCATATCTCAGCGTTGGTAAGTTCCCTGTTCGGAACATAAATTTTAGTTGGTTTTGAAGGGCTGTAATCTTCGTCATCTTCCCTTGAAGAAGTTGCCAAAGTTGTTTTGGAACACTTATCCTCTATGCTTTCCAAAGCCGCATTCACCTTAGAATCCATCGTCATGGTAAGTTCTGTTCCCGCCAAAGTATCTTTTCTTACAACTTGTTGTGCATCAACACCATAAAATGCAAGCACAGACAGCATCGAAATTATTTTGATTAAATTTTTCATTTAAACTTGTTTGCGCAAATTTATACAAATTAAAAAATTATACCAAACATGGTTATTTAGAATAATTACAAATTAAACGGAAATGACATTTTCCCCTTTCCATATACCGTTAAATTCCTGTTAAAAATATTATTTTTGCGGGATTGATTGAATGTTCAATATTTACTAACATAAGATAATTTAAATGATTAGTTGGAGAAAGCATTATAGACAGACGTTGATCGCAATAGGCTTATTGCTATCGACCAGTGCTTCAATTTACGGGCAGGACGGCGATCCTAAGAATGGTGAGAAGCTTTTCAAAGCGAATTGTACTGCATGTCACGCACTAGACAAGAAACTGGTAGGTCCTGCTCTTGGAGGAGTAGTTGAAAGACTGAAAAAAGATCAAAATCTAGACATTGACTGGTTTCAAAAATGGATAACCAACAATGAAAAACTTAGAGCTTCCGGAGACAAGTATGCCAATGAAGTATACGAAGCCAACGGAAAAGCGGCAATGCAGGTTTTTGAAGGGAAACTTTCAGAAAAAGATATCAACGATATCTTGGCATACACCTCAAATCCTCCGGCTGAAGAGCCTAAAAAGGATGATGCAAAAGCAACAGCAGCAGCAGCAACTGATCAGGCTGCTCCTGCAAACAACACTACAACAAGCGTAGTAATCATTTCACTTTTAGCAATCGCAGCGCTATTGGTTTGGATCCTGGTAAAATTAAGACAGTTGGTAAAACTGGGTCAGTCTGAGGACTTAGCCGGTCTTAATGAAACAAGAGTAAAATCTTTCAGCGAAATCTATGCAAAATACCACTATGTAGGAAAAGGATTAATCGCAATCCTTGCACTTCTGGCAACTTACGGAATCTGGAACTGGATCATGTGGATCGGGGTTTACAAAGGATATAAGCCGGAACAGCCTATTTATTTCTCCCACAAAATTCACGCTGGAGAACAGAAAATCGACTGTCAGTTGTGTCACTCCAGTGCCAAATACGGAAAAGTATCTGAAATCCCTTCTATGAACGTTTGTATGAACTGCCACAGAACAATTTCTGAATACAACGCAGATCACTACATGGAGCCAGGAAAAGATAAGGCTTTCTATGACGGAGAGATCAAGAAAATCTATGCCGCTACAGGTTGGGATCCTGAAAAACAACAGTACACAGGAAAAACTCAGCCGGTTGAATGGACAAGAATCCACAATATGCCGGACTTTGTATACTTTAACCACGCACAGCACGTAGTAGCAGGTGAACAGGCGATCATCAATTCTTTCAACAAAAAGAATCCAAACAACAAAATTGATGTTGTATGTAAAGCTTGTCACGGAAAAATCGACACAATGAATGTTGTTCAGATGGCTAACGACTTTACAATGGGATGGTGTATCGAGTGTCACAGAACTACAGAAGTTGACATGAACAACGGTTATAATAAAGAATACTTCAAAAATCTACACGACAAGTTGAAAAAACAATACCCTAAAGATGGTGGTAAGATTACGGTAGATGCTATTGGAGGTCTTGAGTGTGGTAAATGTCATTATTAATAACTAAAAATTAGAAGTATCAAATGGCTTCAAACAAAATACAATTCAGAAGTATTCACGAACTTAAAGATCCGGCTTTAAACAATAAGCTGGCTCAGAAAGAGTTCCAGGAAGAAATTCCGGTAGAAGATTTCCTTGATGATGCGGAAAAAAACGGTTCCGCAACCTCAAGAAGAGATTTCTTAAAACTATTAGGTTTCTCTACTGCAGCAGTAACACTGGCTGCCTGTGAAGCTCCGGTAATCAAAACGATTCCTTATGTGGTAAAGCCGCATGAAATCATTCCGGGGATTCCAAACTATTACGCTTCAACGTATTTCGACGGTTTCGATTTCGCAAGCGTATTGGTAAAAACAAGAGAAGGAAGACCTATCAAAATTGAACCAAACCCGGCAGCAGGAGATTTAGGTAAAACGAATGCAAGAGCTCAGGCAAGTGTACTTTCTCTTTATGATAACGATAAAGTAAAGCAGCCTAAATTTGAAGGAAAAGACGAAACTTTCGACAAAGTAGACAGCTTCGTTATCAAAGGACTGGATGAGGCTAAAGCAGCAGGTAAAAGAATTGTTTTACTATCTCATTCTTTTGCATCCCCTACTTTCAAAAAATTATTTGCTGAATTTAAAGCTAAATATCCTACAGCAGAATTAGTAACATATGATGCTTATCCTTATGCTGCAGCATTAGACGCGGCTCAGGAAGTTTTCGGAACAAGAGCATTACCAATTTACGATCTTAAAGGAACTGAATTGGTGGTTGCATTCCAGGCTGATTTCTTAGGAGACTACAACGCGGGAGGCTTAGAATCTTCTTACGCAGCGGCAAGAACTCCGGGAAAAAATATGTTGAGACACGTTCAGGTTGAATCCAATATGTCTTTAACAGGAGCAAACGCAGATTCAAGAATCAGACTGAAACCAAGCCAGGTAAATAAAACGTTAGTTGAAGTTTACAATGCAATCGTTGGTGGTGGTACTTCTGACAAAGCTGCATCTGAAATCGCAAAAGAATTATTGGCAAAAGGAAGCAAAGCAGTTGTTTTCGCTGATGGTTCTAAAGGAGCTCAGGTTTTAGCTCACTTAATTAACCAAAAATTAGGATCAGTAGCTTTCACCGGGAAAGCAAACTTCTTAAAAGATTTTGACAAAGCAAGATTCGAGGAATTCCTTGGATGGGTAAACGGAGGACAGGTTGGTGTATTGATCGCTAACAATGTAGATCCTATTTACTCTTACCATAAAGGAGAAGATTTCAAAAAATCGTTATCTAAAGTTCCTTATGTAATCGCTGTTGCAGATAAGAAAAATGAAATGTACAAAGCAGCGAAAGCTGTAATTCCTGTAGCCAACTGGCTGGAATCTTGGGGAGATATCGAACCACAGACAGGAGTATATTCATTAATGCAGCCTACGATCCAGAAAATCTACAAATCAAGACAGATTGAAGAATCTTTATTGGTTTGGAAAAACGGTAAAAACAATGCTGCTAATAATTATTATGATTATTTAAAAGCAAATGCTACTTCTATCTTAGGAGCAACTTCTTTCAACAAAGCTTTATATAACGGTATCAATGCTTCATCAAATGCGACAACATTATCGTACGCAGGAGGAAACGGTGCACAGGCTGTTGCTGAATTAAGCGGTTTCAAACCTTCAGATTTAGAATTGGTATTGTATACGAAGACAGCAATGGGAGACGGAACTCAGGCAAACAACCCTTGGTTGCAGGAATTACCCGATCCAATCACAAGAATGTCTTGGGATAACTACTTAACAATGTCTCCGAAAGACGCAGAAAGATTGGGTATTGATAACGATCTTAACGCGAGAATGCAGTTAGACGGTTCTCTTGTAAACCTTACTGTAAACGGAGTAACAATAAAAGACGTTCCTGTATTTGTACAACCGGGACAGGCAGACGGATCAGTAGGTCTTGCGCTTGGATACGGTAAGAAAAACTCAGGAGCTACAGCAGATACCGGTGTAAATGCTTATCCTTTATTCGATGGTTCTAACTTAGTTGTTTCTAATGTTAAAATCGAAAAAACAGGAGAAGATCACGAATTTGCAGGTATCCAGCTTCAGAATACATTAATGGGACGTTACGAAATTGCTAAAGAAGTACCTTTGGCTGATTTCTTAAACGTAGCATTTGATGATGAACACGACGGATGGAACAAACCTTTGGAGTATCACACCATCAGCGGAGCTCTTCCAGCAAGAAAAATTGACCTTTGGGATGCTTTTGATGATACAGACGGACCTCACTTTAACTTATCAATTGACCTGAACTCTTGTACTGGTTGTGGAGCATGTATCATTGCTTGTCAGGCAGAAAACAACGTTCCGGTTGTAGGGAAAGAAGAAATGAGAATGTCGAGAGATATGTACTGGTTAAGAATTGACCGTTACTATTCATCAAGACAGAAGGTAGAAGTTTATGAAGGATTAAAAGAAGGAATGGCTGTGCCGGAACTGTATGGTACTGCTTTTGGAGACGGTGGAGCATTGAACCATCCGGCTGACAATCCTGATGTAATCTTCCAGCCGGTAATGTGTCAGCACTGTAACCATGCTCCTTGTGAAACAGTATGTCCGGTAGCGGCAACTTCACACGGTAAGCAGGGACAAAACCACATGGCTTACAACAGATGTATTGGTACAAGATACTGTGCAAACAACTGTCCTTATAAAGTAAGACGTTTCAACTGGTTTACTTATAACCTTAATGACAAGTTCGACTTCAACATGAATAACGATCTTGGAAGAATGGTTCTAAACCCGGATGTTGTGGTAAGAACGAGAGGGGTTATGGAGAAATGTTCTATGTGTATCCAGATGACTCAGACTACTATTCTTGAAGCTAAAAAAGAGAATAGAATCGTGAAGGACGGAGAGTTCCAGACAGCTTGTTCTAAAGCTTGTTCTACAGGTTCAATCAAGTTCGGAGATATGAATGACAAAGAATCTGAAGTTAGAAAGCAGTACGCTTCAAACAGAAGATATTATTTACTAGAGGAGATCGGAACAAAACCAAATGTGTTCTATCACACTAAAGTAAGAAACAGAGTAGAAAAATAAAGTTTAAATAATAAATAGGTAAAAAATGTCAGGACATTACGAAGCTCCGATAAGGGAACCTCTAATTATTGGTCACAAAACTTATCACGATATCACGGAAGATATTGCACGACCTATCGAAGAAAGAGCAGGTAAATTATGGTGGATTTCATTATATGCAGCCTTAGTTCTATTCATCTATGGATTCGGATGTATCGCTTACACTATCGGAACAGGTATTGGAGCATGGGGACTAAACAGAACTATTAACTGGGGATGGGATATTACTAACTTCGTATGGTGGGTTGGTATCGGTCACGCCGGAACCCTAATCTCAGCGGTATTATTATTATTTAGACAGAGATGGAGAATGTCTGTAAACAGATCTGCAGAGGCGATGACGATCTTTGCGGTTGTACAGGCGGCAATCTTCCCGGTTATCCACATGGGTAGAGTTTGGGTAGGATATTGGGTATTCCCTTTACCAAACCAGTTCGGTTCTCTTTGGGGGAACTTCAACTCTCCTCTACTTTGGGACGTATTTGCGATCTCTACGTATTTCTCGGTATCAACAGTATTCTGGTTCATGGGATTGATCCCTGACTTTGCAATGATCAGAGACAGAGCGAAAACGCCTTGGACTAAGAAAATTTATACTTTCCTTGCATTCGGTTGGGGTGGTAAAGCAAAACACTGGCAAAGATTCGAAGAACTATCTTTGGTTCTTGCAGGTTTGGCAACTCCGCTTGTATTCTCAGTACACACTACCGTATCTTTTGACTTCGCAACTTCGGTTATTAAAGGATGGCACTCTACAATCTACCCTCCTTACTTCGTTGCCGGTGCGATCTTCTCAGGATTCGCAATGGTACAGACACTATTGTTAGTTGCAAGAAAAGTATGTCACCTTGAAGATTACATCACTATGTATCATATCGAAATTATGAACATCGTAATCATCTTAACAGGTGGTATGGTAACGGTAGCTTATGCCACTGAATATTTCATCGGATGGTATTCAGGATCAAGATTTGAAGATTTCACATATCTTTCTCCTGGTGCTGCTGTTGGACCTTACTGGTGGGCTTTCTGGTCACTAATTATCTGTAACCTTGTTGTTCCTGCTTCTTTCTGGTTCAAGAGACTAAGAACGAACATTATCTGGACATTCATCGTTGCATTAATCATCAACATCGGTATGTGGTTTGAGCGTTTTGACATTATCGTTATCAACCTTTCAAGAGATTACTTGCCGGGTTCTTGGACGATGTTTAAGCCAACAATCATTGATGTGGGAGTATATTTAGGAACAATCGGATTCTTCTCTGTATTATTCTTATTATACGCAAGAACATTCCCTGTAATTGCACAGGCTGAATTAAAATCGATTTTGAAAATCTCAGGTGAAACTTATAAAGCAAAAGAAGGAGATGAGCACCACTAAAATTGTATACGGACTTTATGCGGACGACGACGATTTAATGAACGGCGTTAAAGCATTCAACGATAAAGGAATCAAAATAAACGAAGTGTATACTCCGTTTCCGGTTCACGGACTAGATAAAGCTTTAGGGTTAAAGAAAACAAGAATTTCTGATGCCGCTTTTATCTACGCTTGTTATGGAGTTACAATCGGTGCTACTCTTACATGGTATGTAATGAACCACGACTGGCCTCAGAACATTGGGGGTAAACCAGCTTTCGACTGGGCTCACAATATGCCGGCTTTCGTAGTACCTATGTTCGAGCTTATGGTATTCTGCGCAGCACACATGATGTCATTAACTTTCTTGGTAAGAAACAAAATGTATCCTGGAGCGCCTGCACAAAACCCAGATCCAAGAACAACGGATGATAAATTCATGATGGAATTTGTAACTGAAGATGTAGAATCTGTAAAGCAGTTGCTTATTGAAACTGGAGTTGAAGAAATAACTGTTAAAGATGCTTAAAATGAAAAAGAATGTATTAAAAATTACAGCAGTTTTAGGTTTAACAACAGTTTTACTTAACTCTTGCGGACCAAAAGAGAATACTCCGCTGGTATATTTTCCGGATATGTATTTTCCGGTAGCTTACGATCCATTAATGAAAGCTCAGGATGCTTATTCAGACCATGAAAATGAAATTCCTGCTTTTGTAAAAAATAACGGTGCGACAGGTCTTTCTCCGGTAGAAGGATCAGTAGCTCAGAATAAAGACGGTATTTTCGAAGAAGGATTACTTCCAAAAACACCGGATGAATACAATGCTGGTTATGATGCTTCTAAAACAGTAACTGCTTCTCCTTTAAATCCTGCCAATACAGCAAAAGATCTTGAAAGAGGAAAAAGTCTTTTCGAGAAAACATGTTCAGCTTGTCATGGTGTCGGAGGAGACGGACAGGGACCAATCGTTCAGTCCGGAGCATTCTCTGGTGTACCCAACTATGCAGACAGAGATATTACTGTAGGATCTGTTCATTATGTAATAACCAACGGTAGAAACGCAATGGGATCTTATGCAGGGCAACTTAACGCTGGAGACAGATGGAGAGTAGCCATGTATGTGATGAATGCTTTCAAAAAAGGAGCTGCAGCACCCGCTACAGCTACGACAGCAGCTGCTCCTGCTAAATCTGAAACGATGACTACCGAAACTAAAAAATAAGAAAAGAAATGTATAGTTTTTCACCAAAATTAAAATCAACTTCTATAATCCTTCTTGTTGTAGGTTTAGTTCTTTTTGCTGTTGGTTTCTTTATGAATAAAGGAATCACTACTGAAAAAATAGAACATATGATGGAGGCGGTTCATGCTTCTGGTCATACGGCGCCTACACATTCTAGTGAAATGGTAGGACCTCAAGATCACGCAGCTCACCTTGAGCATGCTACTCTTCAGGTTCACAACCAGCCTTTAGCGGCAATACATTTTGTAGCTGTATTTTTCTTTGGAGTAAGCTGCTGCGTATTATTCTTTTATTCTATTCAGCACGCTGCACACGCAGGTTGGCCAATTATCATTACAAGAGTAATGGAAGCTATTGCTTCTTATATTCCTTACGGTGGTGCTATTTTAATCATCTTAATGATTTTAAACATCACTCACCAAGGTCACCTCTTCCATTGGATGGATCCGGAATTAACAGACCCAAATTCTGCTCATTTCGATGTGATCTTATTTGAAAAAAGAATTTTCTTAAATATCCCTTTCTATGCAGTAAGAACTTTCATCTATGTATTAGGTGCTTCTTTCTTCGCTTGGAAACTGAAAGCTCAGTCTAAAAAAGTAGACGAAACAAAATCAAGAGTAGAATATCAAATGCTTTACAGATGGGCAGTGGGATATATTGCATTCTTCGGTTTTGCTTCTGCAGCTTGGGCTTGGGACTGGTTGATGTCTATTGATCCTCACTGGTATTCTACCATGTATATCTGGTATTCAATGGTAAGCTGCCTTTCAAGTGGTATTGCGGTAATTATTCTTTTAAGTGTATATTTAAAGAAAAACGGATTCCTTCCGCAGTTCAATGATAACCACTTACACGATTTAGGAGTATTCCTATTTGCAACAAGTATGCTTTGGACGTATACATGGTTTGCACAGTTCATGTTATACTGGTATGCAAACATTCCGGAAGAGGTTAACTATTTCTTCGGAAGATTCCAGCACTACTCTCCTACTTTCTTGCCAATGCTTATTGTAAACTTCTTATTACCGTTATTGGTATTAGTAAGCAGCAGCATCAAGAGAAACTACAAAGTGGTTACAACAATGGCAGTAGTCGTAATTTGTGGTCACATCTTAGATTACTTCAACATGGTAATGCCGGGAACTGTAGGACCATATTGGAAAACTCCTGAAGTATTTATCTTAATCTTAGGAGCAATCTTATTCGTAGTTGGATTATTTATGTTCACTGTGCTTTCAGCATTATCTAAACTTAAACTGATCCCTACAGGTAACCCTTACCTTCACGAATCTGAAATTTATGAATATCCTTTCTAAGGAATTTGTAACAAGATAAAAACAAAAAAGACTGATTGTAATGATCAGTCTTTTTTTTGCTTTTTTGTGCAGAAATAAAAAAACAATGCAACCTTTTTAAGTTTTCGTTGTCATATAATCAAAGAATGATTTAAACTTAAAAAAACATTAATTGTATCAATCATGAAAAAAAATCTCCTGTTATTATTTTTAACAATCCTCGTAAACTTCATCAATGCACAAAGTATCACTTTCGTTTCAGAAAAAACCAATAAGCCCCTTCCTAAGGTTTCTGTGTTTGGGAAAGACGGGAGCATTTTAGCTTATTCGGATATCGACGGAAAAATCGACAGGCAGTCCATAAAACCGGATCAGGAAAAGTTTCAGCTCATCTACGATAATATGTCTGTTGCTACTTTGTCCTATGCGGATTTCGACAAAGAAATTATTAAAGTGGATGACAGGGTAAAAGATAT
Source organism: Chryseobacterium sp. HMWF035 (assembly GCF_003094695.1). Lineage (NCBI taxonomy): Bacteria > Pseudomonadati > Bacteroidota > Flavobacteriia > Flavobacteriales > Weeksellaceae > Chryseobacterium > Chryseobacterium sp. HMWF035. The sequence continues at coordinate 110,008 of NZ_QEHP01000043.1, forward strand.
CGAACGTGTTGTCATAAAAAATAACAAACCCGCAAAATACATTTTTGTAAAAGGAAACTTTAACACTTACGTTACCGTAAACAATAAACTAAACTGCTACACAGACGGAATCATTACTTATATTTTTGATAATAAAACAAAAAAACTGAAAAGTGCCAATGTAGAACAGTACAGAGCATTCAGGATTGAAGACAAAAATGTTGACAAAAAACTGACAGCTTCCTTTGATTATGGTAAAATGATGAATGTTCCTGAGATGAAAGATGTCGGAAATATTCAGGAATATAAAAAAAAGAATGCCGTCATTAAAGAACTGAAAGGAGACCGGAAAGATCAGATCGAAATTGCTCACAGTGCTTTACAGGAAAAAGAAGTAAATTTTTTAGGATACCGTTTTTACGATGTAAGAGTAATCTCAAATGCTTCTTACGAAAAAGAAAGCAGTAAGACCTTAAGAGAGCTTCTGGAATTTAACGACATTCGATTTATCAAATTAAAACACAAAAGTGAACCAGACTACAATCAGTTGATTTACTACAGCAATTTTTATCCCGCAGAAATAGAATTCAGAGACGATAATGATATCGAAAGTGTAAATTTTAATACCAATAAAAGCAGCTATACAAAAAAATACTGGGAAGATTCATCTTTTCCGAATATGCAGACTGTTTTCAGCTCGTTTTTCAGAGATCAGCTCAAAGAGCAACAAAATAAAAAATAAAACCCGCTATTAATAAAGGTTTTATTATTTTTGTGGTAAACCGAAAAAAAATGAAAAAGTTTTCTTTTCTACTAATTTTCAGCCTGTTGCTTTTCACAGCATGCAAGAAAGATCATGTAGATGCTACCAATACTAAAACCTTGCAGTCGAGTATCAACGATATGACGGCAAGTTTACCTACCATTAAACAGATTAAATTTAACGAAGCCCTTTACATCCTAAAAACTTTCGGAGTGGAAGCCGATGGCGATGTTGCCGAACTGAAAGCTTTAGGACAATTGATTGACGGTAAAAAAGTGCCCGAAATTATGGCAATGGCAGATCAGGTAGCCCAGAAAAACGGAATTGAATGGGCAAGTACAGCACCGCCTTCATTAGGAGAAATGAATATCTTCGGAAACGAAACAGCTAAAGAAAGCGACCCGAATGACGTAAAAGCAAACTCATTAAGCATTTCTACAAGACCGACTGGAGATGACGGAACTGGTGCGCCTACTGCACTTCAGATCGTTCCGAGATTAGTTGATAACGCAGGAAATCCTGTATCCTTTACAGGAGCAGGTCTGGAAGCAACGCTGGAAGTTTTCAGCAATGGAGTAAAGCTTTCTACGGCTAAAAATTTAATGCAGGATAACAATTTCAAAGGATTTAATTTAAAATTCTCTTCACTTCCTGCAGCTCAGGTTGTTGATAATAAAATCGACATCACGGTTTCTGTAAAAACAACGGCTAAAACTTTCAAAATGACAAAAATCGGACTGGATGTTAATCCTCTTTTACTGAAAGTTCCGGCTGCACCGAAAGTAGATTCAACAGCAGTTATTCAGGATCCCGCTGTAATCGATCCGAATAATCCGAATGCAACGGTTCCTTCCACAACAGATCCAAATGCTGCCACACCAACAACTCCAGCAGCGCCAAAACAGCCAGCTTCAGATCCGAAAAGTACCGTTTCAGGATTTTTAAATAACGTAAGCGCTCAAAACCTAAAAGCTGCGTACAACTCTGCAAGCAACCCGAGCTGGGGAAGCTATGAATCATTCTCGAACCCGACTTCAGGATTTGGTTCGGTGAAAAATGTAAGCGTAAAAAACATCACCACCAATGCTTCCAATACAACTTCTGCAAGTGTGAGTGCAACGTATGATGTAACGGATAAAAGTGGAAAAACAACTTCACTGAGAGCAACTTTCGGACTTAAAAATGTAAACGGAGACTGGAAAATTTCCAGCTACAAAATCAATCCATAAAAAATGGCATCGCAGCAGCTCATCACAAAACTGGAAGAAACCATTGAAAATATACCTGATTTTCCGATTCCGGGAATTCAGTTTAAGGACATCTCTCCTATTTTCCTGAACCCGAAACTGTATGAAGAGGTGATTGCAGATCTGGTACAATTCAGCAAAGGAAAAGTTGATGTAGTCTGCGGAATTGAAAGCAGAGGTTATCTTTTCGGGATTGCCATCGCTGTTGCATTAGAAGTTCCTTTTATTTTAATCCGAAAAGCAGGAAAACTTCCGCCACCCGTCATTTCAGAAAAATATGATCTGGAATATGGAAGTGCTGTTATTGAAACCCGTGAAGGACAGTTAAAATCCGGACAAAGAGTTCTGATTCATGATGATCTTTTAGCAACCGGAGGAACAACGGAAGCCGCCGCTAAATTGGTTGAAAAACAAGGCGCAACCGTTTCTCAGTTCAGTTTCCTAATTGGATTAAAAGATTTAAAAGGCAAAGAAAAACTGAAAAAGTTTAATGCGGAAGTATATCATATTTTAGAATATTAAACTGAATTAAATATCGATGCTTCGACAAGCTCAGCATGACAATGCTAATAATTTAACGTTACATTAATGCATATAGTATTAGAGATGTCATGCTGAGCTTGTCGAAGCATCTCTTTTTAGTAAGTTCACGATTCATAATTAACAATTCTACTTGATTAATTCAAATAAAATCAACAATACGCACAAAGTATTTTGTAAATCATTCAGAAACAATTAAATTTGCATTTCAATTTTTAATAATTTATGGCAAAAATTACAAACGAGCAGGAAGGTAAAGAAACGGTTGAGTTTTTTAAAGATCTTGACAGAGAAGCTTTAAACACAGAAAGGTTCCTTGAAAAATATTCAAAACCTTTGGGAATTGTTTTCGGACTACTTATTTTAGGGGTTCTTGGTTTCTTCGGTTACAAACAATTTGTTGTAGCTCCTAAAAATGCAGAAGCTGTAAAAAGTTTCCTGGCTGCTCAGAAAAATCTTGCTGACGGTAAAGATAAAGAAGCTTTAGGCGGAAAATCTGCTGCAAATCCGGGTTTCTTAGGAACTTATAACGAATATTCTGCAACCAACGTAGGAAAGCTTTCCGCTTACAACGCTGGATTGGTGAAATTCAAGGAAGGAAAATTTCAGGAAGCTTATGATCTTTTAGACAGTTTTTCATCCGACAACAAAACGTTGATGGCAATGAAATACGGAGCAATGGCAGATGCAAAATCCGGTCTTAACAAAAATGATGAAGCCCTTCAGTTATTAGACAAAGCGGCTTCAGCTTCAGACGATCCTTACACAACGTATTATTTTATAAGAAAAGCAGGTATTTTAGCTTTAGGATTAAAGAAAAATGCAGAAGCTAAAAAGTATTTTGCAACAATCGACGAAAAATATCAGGACTACGACAACGGAATGTCTGATTCTTATATTGAAATGACTAAATATTACTAAACAATGGCAACAGTTAATCTTTCTGATTACAAGCCACTTAACATAACCAATGCCGATGATTTTTCTATCGGCATTGTTTTTTCTGAGTGGAATGATTTTGTAACCTACAATCTTCGTGATGCAGCTCTGGAAATCCTTCAAAAAGAGGGAGTAAAATCTGAAAAAATTTCTCTTTTTCCGGTTCCGGGAGCGTTTGAGTTAAGCTACGCAAGTATGCAGCTTTGTAAAGAACGAACCTTTGATGCAGTAATTGCGATCGGATGTGTGATCCGTGGCGAAACGCCGCATTTCGACTATGTCTGTTCGGCGGTTGCACAGGGAATTAAAGATTGTAATATTTTGACGGATACTCCGACGATTTTCTGTGTTTTAACAGACGATACAAAAGAGCAGTCGATTGCGAGAAGCGGCGGCGATCTTGGGAACAAAGGAGTTGAAGCGGCAGTTACTGCTTTGCAAATGATTGATTTTAAAAAGAATCTTTCCGGCAGAAAAGGAAATATCGGATTTGGAAATTCGTAATTTTCAAAATAAAAAATATTTGAAAGAACTATTGAAGAATAGTTCTTTTTTTGTCCCCGAACAGTTACCTCCTGAATATTATATTGTTAAAATAATTTTAAATATTTATAAACTTTCTAATTATTGTGGTATTTTAAAAAAATATACGCTCAAATAATATTCAATACTTATTTTTGTAAGAATTCATATTCAAATCATAACAATGTTTG